>JASHTB010000072.1 GCA_030040775.1 Thermoplasmata archaeon
GGGGGAGACATGCGTCGGGCGATCAACCTCCTTCAACTCGCCGCGACGCACGCCGACACGGTCACGGCCGAGACCGTGAAGGAGTACGCCACGGTCCCGCTGCGCCGAGAGGTCGAGGGGATGCTCGGAGCGGCGCTCTCGGGTAGCTTTTTCGAGGCCCGGGACCGGCTCTACCACCTCTTCTCGGACCGCGGGACCTCCGGGGAGGAGATCCTTCGGGCGATCCACAGCTATCTGCCGGACATCCCGGAAAACGTCCTGCCCGTGCGGGAGAAGGTGCGACTCCTCGAGTTCCTCGGCGAGGTCGACTTCCGCCTCGCTCAGGGCGCCTCCGACCGGATCCAGCTCGAAAGCGTCCTCGCCCATCTGGCCGCGATGCGGTCGGCGGGGAAGTGAGCTCCGCGATGGTTCAGCAGCGCGACGTCGCAGGAAAGCCCCGAGTCCATCGGAACGCAGTGGCCGTGGGCGAGCTCAGCCTGCGGCCGGCCACCCGGCGAGCGATCCGGCGGCGCACGGTGGAAAAAGGGGACCCGATCGCCGCCGGTGAGCTCGCGGGGTTGCTCGCCATGAAGCGCACTCCCGAGCTGATCCCTCACTGCCACTCGGTCGCCCTGACGCACAGCGGTGTGACGGTTGCCGTGTCGTCCCGAGGCGTGCGGGCCCGGGCAGAGGCGAGTGCGGTCGACCGTACGGGGGTCGAAATGGAGGCGCTCGTCGGCGCCAGCGTCGCGTTGCTGACCGTGTGGGACATGGTCAAGTACCTCGAGAAGGATGCGCGGGGGCTCTACCCCGCGACGTCGCTCGGCCCGGTCCGCGTGGCGACCAAGCGGAAGAGCACGGAGCGAATGAAATGAGCGACGCGCGACCCCCCTCGGGTCCCACGGGACGACATCATCTCGGTGGGGACCGGGTCCTCGGCTTCGCGGTCCTCTCGGTTTCCGACACGCACACCGAGAGCGACGACCCGTCGGGCTATCTCGCGCGGGACCTCCTGACAAAGGGAGGGCACCGGGTCCTTCACTACGCGCTGGTGGCCAACTCGATCGCCGACGTCCGCGAGAAGCTCGAGCCGTGGCTCGCCGAGCCCAACGTCGAGTGCGCCGTCACGGTCGGAGGCACGGGAGTGAGCTCACGGGACCTCACCGTCAACGCGCTCGAGACGATGGGAGGGAAGAAGCTCGAAGGGTTCGGTGAGCTCTACCGCTCGCTGAGCTTTGCCGAGGTGGGTCCGCTCGCGCTCATCAGCCGGGCGTCGCTCTTCGTCCTTCAGGGTAAGCCGGTCTTCGCGCTCCCGGGGAGCGAGCGGGCGGTGCGGACCGCTCTCGAGAAGCTGATCCTCCCTGCGACGATTCACCTGGTCGAGGAGCTCGAACGGTAGGGCGCCCTTTCCCTGGCCCGTGGCTAGCGGGACATCCGGAGGGCGCCCAGAGGCGGCGGTCCGGGGTCGAGGAGCTGTGGCGGGACTCCCTGAGCCCGGCAGAAGTCGCCCCACGCGGAGTTCGCGTCGACGTGGTGGGCGAGCAGGATCCCCCGGCGGGTGAGCGCCTCCCACGCCGCCTTGAGTTCGAACCGGGCGCGGGCCGCGTCCGGACCGTTGTCGTAGAAGAACAGGTCGACCCCGGAGGCGTTCGCCAGGATCTCCCGCAGGCGTTCCTCGGAGTTCCCGAGCGCGAGCGTCCAGCGCGAACGCAGGGAAGGGGCCACGAACTGACCGACACCGACGTCGCGAACCCCGTTCGACCGGCCGCTGGTCGGTCCAGGCCCGAGGGAGGTCAGCTCCCCCTCCCCGTTCGCGTCCAGGGCGGCCAGCATCCAGGCAGTCGAATAGCCCGGTCGCACGCCCGTCTCGACCACCCGGCCCGGGCGGGCCGCCCGAACGATGAGGTAGAGGAGGGCTCCTTGGGGCAGCTCCCGCGTAAACGCGAGGCCGGCCCCCCGAGTGAGGAGAAGGTCGGGTAACGGCCCCTCCTTCAGCTCCCGTCGGTACCGCTGAAGGTCGGAAGGGCTCGCGCCCGTCAGACGGGCGATCCGGTCGAGGGAGGCCTGTCGAAACAGGAGCATCCGGTGGCGAATGTCCTTGCGCGCCGCCGGGGTGAGGACGGCGCCGCGGGGACTCGTCCGATCGACGTACGGAACGGCGTCGCCGCTCAGCGAGCTACCTTCCGAGCGAGGAACTCCGGAGCCCCCAGATCCGGGAGCCAGTGCCACGACTTCGGGAATGCTCGGCGCTACAAAATGTGTTCGGAGCGAAGCCAAGTTCCCCATAGCGAAGCGGCTTCCAGAGCACGCGAACGTCGAACGCTGAAGAAAGGGTCAGCGAGTCACTTTATAGGGAATGAGCCTCGATGGGTATGGCGAAGGTCATGGCAGTCCAAGAGGTCGGCGGAAGCAGCTTCGATAAGTTCGCCCAGGAGAACGGAGCGGTCGTCATCGACGTGTGGGCGCCGTGGTGCGGACCTTGCCGTATGGTTTCGCCGATCGTTGACCGGCTGAGCGAGAAGTACAAGGGAAAGGTCGCGTTCGGAAAGATGAACTCGGACGACAACGGGGAGAAGGCCGGGGCCCTCGGCATCATGAGCATTCCGACCCTCCTGTTCTACAAGCAGGGCAAGCTCGTGGACCGGATCGTCGGGGCGTATCCCGAGGAAGTCATCGACGAGCACATTCGCCGGCTCCTCTGACTCCATCGCCCGGGGGACGGGCCCCGCGGCTCGCGGGCCGCCGGCGGGCTCTTTTCCGGGTCTCCCGAGAGCTCTAAGGTCCCCCGTCTTCGGGAGGGGTTATGAGCGCCGCGTCGGCCGACCGGGAGCTCGCCCGCTACTCGTTCCAGCGTAAGCTCGACGAGATCGCGGCCGTCAAGGGTCGCGCGACCGAGCTCGTCTCGCTCTACGTCTCGCCGGGCCGGCAGATCTCCGACGTGATGTCCTACCTGCGGAACGAGTACGCCCAGAGCTCGAACATCAAGAGCCGGACGACCCGCAAGAACGTGATGTGGGCGATCGAGTCGCTCATGGGCCGCGTGCGCCAGTACAAGGCGCCGCCCCCGAACGGTGTCGCCTTCTTCGTCGGCAGCAAGGCGATCGGGGCCGACAAGACCGAACCGGTGACGTTCATCGTCGAGCCTCCTGAGCCGCTCAACACCTACCTTTACCGGTGCGACTCGACGTTCTTCCTCGACCCGCTGCTCGCGATGGTCCACGTACCGGAAACCTGGGGGCTCATCGTCATGGACCGGGCCGAGGCCACCCTGGGTCTCCTGCGCGGAAAACGAGTGGAGGTCCTGCGTAACAAGCAGTCGCTCGTCCCCAGCAAGCACGGGCGGGGCGGCCAGTCCGCGCACCGGTTCGAACGGAT
Source organism: Thermoplasmata archaeon (assembly GCA_030040775.1). Taxonomy (GTDB): domain Archaea; phylum Thermoplasmatota; class Thermoplasmata; order Lutacidiplasmatales; family UBA184; genus Lutacidiplasma. The sequence continues at coordinate 3,355 of JASHTB010000072.1, forward strand.
GATCGAGCACGCGGCTCACGAGTTCTTTGTCAAGGTCGCCGAGATGGCGAGCGAACTGTTCCTCCCACAGAAAGACCAGCTGAAGGGGGTTCTGCTCGGCGGGCCCGGGGCGACCAAGGAGTACTTCTACAAGGAGGGGTACCTCCAGTACGAACTCCAGCAGAAGGTCGTCCAGCCCCTGTTCAACACGGGCTACACGGACGACTACGGTCTCAAGGAGCTCGTGGAGTCGGCGACCCAGACGCTCCACGGCCTCGAGATCACCGAAGAGAAGAAGGTCGTCCAGAAGCTCCTCGGCGAGATCCGCAAGGCCGAGGCTGGCGTCGCGGCCTACGGTCCGGCCGACGTAAACCACGCGCTCGAGGTCGGGGCGGTCGCGACGCTCCTTGTCTCGGAAGGGCTACGCCAGCAGCACGTGAGGTTCCGCTGCACGTCGTGCGGGCACGAGTTCGAGCGAACGCTCCCTGACGCAGAGGTCGACCGGCTCCTCGACGGCCCATGCCCGAACTGCCAGCAGCGAGCCCTGACCGAGGCGAGCACGGAGGACTACGTCGAGAGTCTGTTCCGCCGGGCCGCGGAGTCCGGGGCCGAGGTCCGTCTCATCTCGACCGAGAGCGAGGAAGGCGAGATGCTTCTCAAGGCGTTCGGAGGGATCGCCGCGCTCCTCCGCTACCCGATTGCGAGCCCATCTTCCGCCCAGGCCCGAGCAGCGTCGTAGCGCGCAGCGAGCGGCCGTCCTCGTCCGCGACGCCCCGTGCGACCCGCTCGGCCCGCTCCTTCGTCACCAGAGGTGGTCGAGCGGGTCCTCCTCCGCGGGGGGTGTCGGAGGAGTCTCAGGCGTCGTCACAGTCGGGGGAGGAGAACGTCGGGCCGCGGAGAGACCGGGGGGATAGAGGTTCGCGTTCGGATAGGCGGGGGGAGGCATGCGCCGGCGCTCCGCGACGAAGACGAGCGCGATCGCGGCCGCGACCACGAAGATGAGTCCGACCAGGGCGAACTCCGAGAGAAGCTCGCGTGCGGACGGGACTGCCGCGCTCGGGCAACCCGCGCCGCTCGTCAGGCACTGTTGACCCGAGGTCGCCTGGTTGGCCGATTCCGGGGCGCCCTGGAGGGTCCCGGAGGCGATGGGGTCGGAAGCGGAGGCGGGAGCGGCCGCGGTGCCAATCGTGACCGCTGACCCGATGGAGGTCGTCTCCCCGGGGTTACCGGCGGCCGAAGCGTAGAGCCAGCTCGACGCGCCGAGGCGCAGGCCCTGAGCGGAGGCCGAGGCGTCTAGGTAGTCCAAACTCACGGTCGCGGTACCGTTCTGCTCCCCGCTCAACAGTTCCTCGGTCGAA
>JASHTB010000073.1 GCA_030040775.1 Thermoplasmata archaeon
CCGGGTCTTTCGATTCCTCCAGCGGCGCTTGGTTGCGAACGCCAACCATGCGACCAACGAGCCGCTGGACGGAGTCCTTCAGGACGTCGGGCCCCCCGCGGCGGGAGGCCCCGCTGGGCCCTCCGAGGGAATCGCGCCCTGAGCGTACGGAAGAGGAGATGGAGCCCGCGGATTCGGCTGCGGCCGAGGAGTTCGCCCGGGGGCTACCGGACCACCCCTTCACCTTCGGCCCTCGATGCATTCTCCTGCGTGGGCTAGGCCGGGCTTGGATCCATCGCTCCGTGGATCGACCTTCCGCGGCGGTCGTGGTCGCTCCTTGGCTCGAAGCCGAGCCGGCGGCGTTCGGCTCCGACGCCGAGACGATCTGGTCCCTTCTGAAGGAGATACCGGGGTGGACCTGCGTGAACCTCGATTCGGAGACCGCCCCCGACCTGGCGAAGGTGATCGAGCGGGAGCTCCGAACCTCCACCCGGCTCTCCGCGGACGTCTACTACGTGCTAGACCGTCCGCCGATTCCCCACACCCACCCTGCGGTCCGCCGACTCACCGAGGACGATCTGGAGCTGGTCGAGGCGGCGCCCGAGCCCCTCCGACCGGTCGCCTATCTCTCGACCCTCTCCGCCCTCACTGGAGGGGTCGTCGCGGGCGGTATCGTCGACGCGCGGCTGGTAGCCTCCATCTCGATGTCGGTCTCTTCGGAGGAGTACGCCGACCTCGGAGGTCACACGCTCGAGCCGTGGAGGAACCAGGGGATGGCGAGCGCGGCCGGTTACCTCGTGGCCCTCGAGCTCCGCGCTCGGGGTCTCACCCCGGTCTGGAGCACCGGCGAGGACAACGTTCGCTCGCAGCGCGTCGCTTCCAAGCTAGGATTTCGTGAGTTCGGAAGGGAGACCTATGTGGTCGTTCCTGCGCTTCAGGCAGCGGGCGGCTTCCATCCTCCGTAGGGTGTCCCCGATGCGGGGCCGGGCCGTCCGGCATTCCAAGTTCCTCCGTTTCCCGAAGAAGGCGCGGAGGTTTCGCCCCCCAGAGAGAGCAGGCGACGTTCACTCGACCTTGAGGTACTTCGAGGCGAGCGCGGTCCCGGCCAGGATCATCAGCAGGGCGAACAGGGCGAGATATCCTAGGTAGGTCAGGTCTGTCCCCGTGAACTGCCCGTAGGTCAGCACGCTGCGGGAGAGCTGGGCGGAGAAGCCGACCGGGTTCACGTTGGCGATGGCCCGCATCCAGGATGGGTAGATTGACGTGGGGAACATCGCGCCGCTCGCGAACATCAACGGCATCATGATGAAGTTCGAGATCACGCCCGGGGTCTGCCAGTCCGTGCTCGAGGACGTGATGGCGAGGAAGAACGCGGAAAATCCGAGGCCGAGGAAGATGAGGCCGAGGAGCCAGGCCGACCAGGTGAGCGGGTTCCCTTGGAGATGGACCCCGAAGGCGAGAGCCGCGCAGACCATCACCGGTATCTGCACGAGGCCGCGGGTCGCCGAGCCGAGCGCCTTGGACAGGTAGACTGTCGCCTTGCTGGTCGGGGTGATCAGGATGCGCTTCATGAAGCCGAACCGCTTGTCCTGGATCGTGCTCATGGCGCCGAACATGCCGATCGACATCATCCCCGTGGCGAGCACCCCGGGGAGAAGGAACGCGAGGTAGCTCGTCCCCGGCGGGGCGTGGAGCAGGAACGAGTCGAGCTCGCTCGACGGCAACTGCGAGAGCATCCCGCCGAAGAACGCGAGCCACATGAACGGCTGGACGAGCGTGATGACAATCACCCACGGATTGCGGAACGTCCGGATCAGTTCGCGGGCATAGAGGCCCCAGAACTGCGACAGCTGGCCGATTCGTCCGTCCCCCACCTTGGCGACCGTCGCCGGTAGCGACACCGTCTTCGAGACCGTGCTCATCGTCGTGCCCTCCTCACGTTCATGTAGAACTTGCGGTAATCTTGAACGTCCGAGCCGGCCTGGTCGATCCGCTTCCCGGTGATGTCGATGAACACCGATTCGAGGCTCGGTTTCTCGACGTTTATCCGGTGGATCTCATCGGTCCGGAGGGCGTGGAACAGGTTGGGAAGGACCTCCTCGGCGGACGAAACGCGCAGGATCCAGGTCCTGCCCTGGCTGCGCACGTTCGAGACCCCCGGCACGGCGGCGAGCGTTTCGGCCGTCACCGATTCCGCCGTGTCAAGCTCGATGAAGTCCTCCTTCACGCGGGCTTTGAGCTCGGTCGGGGTTCCGATGGCGACGAACTTGCCGAGGTCGATGATGGCGACCCGGTCGCAGAGCGCGTCGGCCTCCTCGATGTAGTGGGACGTGAGGAGGACCGTCACGCCGAACTGCTGGTTGACGCCCGTGATCAGCTCCCAGAGCATGCGACGGACGTTAGGGTCGAGGCCGATCGTCGGTTCGTCCATGAAGATGATCTCGGGCTGGTGAAGGAGCGCGAGCGCAATCTCCATCTTCTTGCGCATGCCGGTCGAGTAGGCCGCGACCTTGTCCTTCCGACGGTCGATGAGGTCGAAGTACTTCAGCAGCTGCTCGGCCCGGCCCTTCCAGTCCGACAGGCGCTGGAGGCGCGCCTGGAGCCAGAGGTTCTCCCACCCGGAGAGGTCGTCGTCCAGGATCACCTCCGCAGCCACCCAACCGACCCGCTGCTTGACGTGCATCGGGTCCCGGGTGACGTCGTAGCCCGCGACGATCGCGTTCCCGTCGGTGATGGGGCTCAAGCCGGTCAGAACCTTGATGATGGTCGTCTTGCCGGCGCCGTTCGGCCCGAGAAGACCGAAGACCGAACCGGCCGGTACGGCCATGTCGACATGGTCGACCGCCACCAGCTTTCCGTAGTTCTTCGTGAGACCGTGCGCGGAGATGGCGAGACCGTTCGCACTCATGTCGCTCCCCCCGCCATCCGCCTCACGAGCGGGCGGACCAGGGGAACCCCCGACCGCCGCAACTGCTCGAGGCGAACCGTCAGCTCCGCCACCACGTCGTCCCGCAGGCTCTTCAATCCCGGGGTCATCGCGACGCCCCTTGGGGGCGAGGCCAGCGCCGAGGAGATGCCGTCCAGGGATCGTCGCAGGCGCAGGAGCAGGTAGGTCGCGACGTCCTCGACCCCCATCACATCCGCCCACAGGACCGTCAGGTCGGGAGCGCGGGTGGACCACGGCGTATTGCGAGAGCGAATCCGGGCGAGCAGCGCTCGGCCTTGAGGCGTGATCGAGTAGAGCCGGCGCCGGCCTTTCCGTTCGGAATGGGCGAGCTTTCGGCTCGTGAGCTTCGTGAGGGCAGGATAGACGGCTCCAGGGCCCGGGCGCCAGGCGCCTTCGGTCCTTTCGGCGATTCGCTCCGAGAGGTAGTAGCCGTGGACGGGTCCGACCCGGTCCATCTCGGCGAGTGCGTAGAGACCGAGGAGCCCGTCGTGAGGTCGCTCGTACGTTACTCGGGGGGAGGGCATCGGCGAGGGAGCGGGATATGAATAGATAACTGTATCGTCATCGATACTCGACCCTCCCGGCCCGCCGGATCCCCGAAGCCGCTCAGCCGGGGGTCGCCCTACGTCTTCCCGCTCGCGGGAGCGCGCGCGGCGACCGAGAAGTCCTGGCCTTCCCAGCGGTCGACCAATCGCCAGTAGAAGGTGAACTTCCAGCTCCGAGACGGCGCCCCGAGCGGGGGAAGGTCGACGAACCAGAGTCCCAGCGCGGTCTCACTCGCGTCGAGGTCATCGGTCGTGTGCCAGTCGTCGTCGCTCACCCGAAGCCGGAACGGCTGGTCCGCGATCACGCGCAAGGTCGCCTCGGGGTCGACCGACCGTGGCCGCCAGTTGAACTTCCAGATCTCGAGCGGGCGGAGGACGCTCCGCGGACGAAGGTAGCGGTCGGAGACCTCCGGCAGGTGGTCGAACACCTTGCGGTCGGCGGCAGAGCGGAGCAGCGTGATGTATTCCGCGTGCGCCCAGGCGAGCGGCATCGCCGCTTCGGTCGGGCGGCCGAGGGTAAGATGCTGAGAAGGAAGGTCGGGGGCATCCCATACCTGCTCGGTCAGAAGGCCGGTCGGGGTGGCGAATCGCTCCATCGCGCGGAGGTACGGGGACGGGTCGTGGCCGAGGGCGAGCTCGTAGTGGCCCCGCTCGCCGGTGAGGAGAGGCCAAGCCCGCCCCACCCCCCAACCGGCGTAGGGTCCTCCGTCGTCGCGTTGTCCGTAGCCGTCGTGGTTGTACCGGTGCCAGGCCGGGCCGAACGGTGTCTCGACCCGGAGGACCCGGTCGACCACGCGAAGTGAGTCCACTACGAGGGGATCGTCGGCGCGGCGCACGCCGTACCGAACGAGGTCGAGGAAATCGGTGCTGACGATCTCGCTCGCCGGAAAGCGGCTCGGCGTGCCCTCAGGGAAGTTGGGAAGCACGACAGCGCCGAGGTCCGGACCCTCGTTCGGTTCGGGGGCGTCGACGGAGGCGGGTCGGATCCGAACGTAGTGCCGCGGGACCTCTGGGAGGAGCGTCCCGTGCTCGGTCACGGTCCACGACTCCACGTGGGACTCGAGGAAGTCCGCGAACTCCTGGATGAAGTCGGCGGTGACCGCATCGGTCCGCGGTCGCACGAGGCGGGAGGCGACCGTGAGGGCCGCGATGCAGCTCGCGAGGGTCGAGGGGGAGAACCCTGAGAGCTCCTCCCAGCGATCCTCCTGCGTCACCGGCCCGTGCTCGATCAGGAACCGGGCCGCCCGACGGACCATCGGCTCGGGGTCGAACGCCTCGAGCGTCCCCGCGTCGAGCAAGCGGCCCGCGAGAAGCACCGGGAGCGCAACTTCGTCCAGCTGCATCGCCTGCCAGTAGGGTGTCCCATCGATCCAGAAACTCTGAGGGAAGCCACCGTCCGAACGCTGGCGGGTGGAGAGGTAGACGAGCGCGCGGCGGGCGGATTCGGGCTCGCCGGAGGCGAGAAGGGCGTTCGCCGTGCGCACCATATCGCGGGTCCATACGAGATGGTAGCCTCCACGGTCGTCGTCGCTCTTCGAAGCGCCCCACGGGATCGAGAGGGAGGCGATGAACGCGCCCGGGTAGACCTTGTCCTCGTGGGCGAGCAGAATCGACCGGCTCGCGCGGTAGAGCCGACCGCGGTCCAGGGCGGTGGACGAGAGGGGGAGCTCGTGAGCCGCCGGTCGAGCCCATTGTTCCATGAACCGGCGGTGGTGGACCTCGAACGGAGTACTCAGCGACTGGAAGAGGGTTGTGACGGCCGCCGGGACCGACTCCCCGAAGGCGAGCCCGACCGTGAACTCTCCCGGGTCGGAAAGTGGTACTTCGCCGACCAGGGCGACGTTGCCGTCAGGGGCCCGGTCGAACTCCCAGGTCAACGTCCGGTGACGGGAAAGGTCAGTCCAGCCGTCGCTCGCTCCGACGTACCCCACCGAGCAGCGAACGAACGGCCGGGTCGTCGCCATCGCGAGCGCGACCCCGTTGCGCTCGGCGCACAGGACCGGTTGGCCGAGGACCTCGTAGACGGTCGCGGAGTTTCCCCACCCTCCGACGTCGAGATGCGGGGCGGCAAGAATGTAGAGCCGTAGCCGGGCTTGGATGTCCGGACGCAGCGCTTCGACCCGCGTGCGCTCCAGGACGCACGGGAGATGGGGGTCGCTGATCACCGACTTTCGGATCCGGTACCGGCCGTCGGGCTCCTCCGATCGCACGGTGTAGGCGAGCGCGTGGTCTCCCGGGCGCTCGACCCGCGTACGCAGATGGCGTCGCTCTTCGTGGAAGAACGTCTCGCCGTCGGTCAGGAGGAACTGCACGTCGCGCAGCTGCGGTCGGTCAATCCGTGGAAAGTAGACTTCCGTGACAACCCCCCGCCAGAGCGTGAACCACAGGCGGGAGTCGCTCGAGTAGGCCGTGCCCACGCCGTCCTTGTTGCTGTGGGCCCATCGGGGCGAGATCCCGGGCCCCCCGAACGCGACGCGGTCCCCTCGAGGCTCCAAGAACGCCGCCTCCTCCCGGATTTCTTACTGCTACGCCCGTCTTGACGTTTGGCGAGGCCGTCGGTCGGGACGGAGCGCAAACCGTCCCGGTTTCCTCGCGACGGTCGAAGGAGGCGGGCGAGAACCCTGCTCCGAAGAAGCGGGTCACCGAAGGGCCGCAGGTCCTTCGAGTTCCGCAAGCGTCTCCCGCACCAGGTCGAGTCCGCTTTGGGCGAGCGCGCGGGCACGTTCGGGGTCCTTCGACTCGGCAAAGACTCGGAAGAGCGGCTCCGTCCCGGAGGGACGCAGGAGGATCCATCCACCTTCCCGGTACGCTTTGATCCCATCCAGCGTGACGACCTTCTCGCTGTCCCTCGTCAGGCGTTCGGTGAGAAGCGCGACGACCTTCTCCCTGAGCTCGACCGGGCAACCGACCTTCTCCTTCACGAGAGTGTACCGCGGGACCTCCCGGAGGAGGTCGGCGAGAGAAGTGCCCCGGCGGGCCAGAAGGTCGAGGACCGCCGCCGCGGTCATCGCGCCATCGCGGGCGAGCTGGTGCTCGGGGAAGACGAGCCCTCCGTTCTCTTCCCCTCCGAACACCGCCGAACGCTCGCGCATCTCGCGCGTCACGCTCGGCGAGCCGATCCGGGTGTAGACCACGGTCCCCCCGAACGGCCGCACCGCGTCCTCGACCGACTGGGGGGCGGAGACCGGCGTCACGACGATCCCGCCGTGATGTCGCTCGACCGCGTCGCGGGCGAGGAGGGCGAGCGTCTCCTCCCCGGGAACGTACCGACCCGTCGCGTCCACGAACACGGCGCGGTCCGCGTCTCCGTCGTGAGCGATCCCGAAGTCCGCCCCGACCGTCGGCACCACCCGGCACAGGTCGGAAAGGTTCGCCTCGGTCGGTTCGGAAAGGTGGCCCGGGAAGGTCCCGTCGAGGTGACCGTTGAGCGTCGTCACCCGGCAACCAAGACGGCGCAGGAGGTCGGGGCTCGTGACGACCGACGCCCCGTTGCCGCAATCGAGGACGACCGTGAAGTGACGACTCGCGATGCGTGCCGGGTCGACCTGAGAGACGATCGCGTCGACGTATCGGTGCGCTCCCGACCGGTCCCGGACCACCGAGCCGACTCGGTCGTAGGGCACCGTGGGGGTCACGCTCTGCTCGACGCCGTTCTCGACTCCCTCTTCGAACGTGCGGGGCACCTCGAGCCCGTCGGAAGCGATGAGCTTGATTCCATTGAATTCGGGCGGGTTGTGTGAGGCGGTGACGATGACCCCGAGCTGGGCGTGGAACCGGGGTACCAGGAACTGTACCGCGGGGGTCGGCAGCGTCCCGACCTGGACGACCCGATGGCCGGCGAGCGCGAGAGTCGCGCTCACGATTTCCGCGAACTCCGGGCTCGACGTCCGGCCATCCCATCCGACCAGGATCGGGGGGCCCGGGGGGACCATCGAGGCGATGGCGGCGGAGACCTGCGTGACGAACGGCGCCGTGAACCGCTCGCCGACCACCTCGCGGATGCCGTTCGTCCCGAACAAGCGCATCGTCGGCCCCGACTTTCCCGCCGAAAGGTCGGCCGCTATTATAGCCAAACGTAAGAGGTAGGTCTCGCGTCCCGGGCCGTGGCCCCGCCCCGCTGGATCGCCGACGAGATGGTAGGTCGCCTCGCTCGGTACCTCCGGTTCGTCGGATGCGACACGCTCTACGCCCGCGGGTGGAGCGACGAGGAGATCGTGACGCGCGCCCGCGCGGAAGACCGGGTCGTCCTCACGCGCGACCGGGCGCTCGCGGCGCGGGCCACGCGAGCGTTCCTCCTAACGAGCGTGACTCTCTCCGAGCAGTGGAAAGCGGTGCGCGCAGCCTTTCCCAGCGTTCCGAGCGAACCCCGGTTCGAACGGTGCAGCGAATGTAATGGCCCGCTCGGCCCCTACGAGCCCTCCCCGACCGACCCGCGGGCGAATCGGGTGCCCTGGGAACGCGTCGAGCGCGGCCTCGCCCTGTACCGTTGTGCCGGCTGCGGGCATCTCTACTGGGAGGGCTCGCACACGGCAAACGTCCGCGCGCGGCTCGCCTCCTGGTCGCCTCAGGGCGGCGCATGACGCGTGTGTATGTCGAGCTCTCCGGCGAAGCGCCTCCGCTCGCGGTCGCCGAGGCGGTCGGGGCTAGTGAAGCGCTGGGCGGCCGGCCGTCCTCTCGGGAATCGGAGTTCGCGAACCTTTTCGCCGTCGAACTGCCGGGGGAGCGGGTCATCTCCCTTCTCGCGAAGCGACTCGCCCTCGCTCGCCGGTGCCTCATCTCCGCGAGCGAGGGGATCGACGCCGAAGCGGCGGCCTCGCAGCTCGGAGCCCGGTCGCTTCCCGCTGCGTTCCGCCGGATCGGACGTCCCTCGGGCAGTGCGGACGAGAGGGTCCACGCGGTCGCCCGGCGGTACGTCGCGGCGGGCGGGCAGATCGACCTCGACCACCCGAGGGTCCGCTTCTATCTCGCCGACGACCAGGAGGGCTGTGAGGTGCTTCTCAGAGAGGCCGCGCGGGTCGACCGGGCCCAAGCCGGTCGCCGCCGCATGCCGTTCCTTCCGTTCCAGCGCCCGGTGAGCCTGCCTCCTCGCCTGGCTCGGGCGGCGGCCAACCTCGGGCGCATCCGCCCGGGAGACCGGGTCCTCGACCCGTTCCTCGGGACCGGTGCCCTCCTCGCCGAGGCCGGAATGCTCGGGGCCCACCTCTACGGGATCGACCGCGACGCGACGATGGTGCGGGGCGCGATGCGGAACCTCGAGTTCTTTGGCTTATCGGCCGAGCAGCTGCTCGTGGGCGACGCGGGCGAGGTCGAGTTCCCCGAAACTCCGGTCGAGTTCGACGCTGTCCTCACCGACCCCCCGTACGGACGCTCGTCCAGCACCCGCGGGGAGTCCCCGGATGACCTCGTTACTCGCGTCGTCCCCCGATGGGCCGAACGGGTGAGACAGGGGGGCGTCGTCGTGCTCGTGGTGCCGACCGGCGCGGCCGACCTTCCGTCTCCGTGGCAGCGACGCGTAGCCGTGCCGGTCCGCGTCCACGGAAGCCTGACCCGAGAGTTCCGAACCTACGAGCGCGGGGAGGGGCGTCGTTGACCCCGGTTAAGAGAACACGGCCTGGATGCTTGCGGAGGTACTCCCACCCTGGACGGCACACAGCTGACTCACGCTCAGCGTGATCGTGACCGTAAGCGCGCTCGCGCTGTTCAGATACTCGATGAATATCGGGACCGTGTGGGTCTTCGAGTCGATCCCTTTCACCGTCACGTAGTTAGTCGGCGGCAGGCTGAACGTCGCCCCGGTGCCCGTGAGGGCGGTGCCGTTCGGCCATACGAAACGCCACGTCGAAGTATTCGCCCAGCTCGTGAGCGCGCTCCCCGTGAGGTAGACCGACGAGTTGTTCGCCCCGAGAACGGAGACGTTCGTGACGGAGGCGGTGAGCTCGTAGCCGTGCGTGTCGGGGTCACCGTTCACGAGCGTCGCCGAGTAGTTGGCGCCGATCGTCGCTCCCGGAGGAGGATGGGCCACCGGGCTCCAACCGGTGTTCGTCAGACTGACCGAGCCGAGCGGATACGAGATCGGGACGACGACGAAACCGGTGATGAGGACGGCGAGCGCGAGAGCGCCGACCGCGTACCGTGGCGTCGAAAGGGGCGTCAGGTCGTTCAACGGCGGAGGGTGGCGCGGCCCGGTGAGCAGGATCAGGATGGCAAAGAGCCACCAGCCCGTGTAGCCGTAGACGAGCCCGAGGCCGAAGAGGAGGAGCACGACCCCGTAGCTCACGTAGCGGGTCCGGTCGCCGAACAGCGCCCGGAAGACGTGGCCGCCGTCAAGCTGGCCGGCGGGCAGCAGGTTGATCGCGGTGACGAAGATGCCGACCCATCCGGCGAGCGCGAGCGGGCTCAAGCTCACAATCCCCGTCGGCACGAACAGAGAGAGGAACGCCCAGAACAGCGGGGTTCCGATCAAGAGCTGGCCGTAGTCGGTTCCGAGGACGCTCGGCCCGCAGTAGCTCGCGGGAAGCACCGGGGCGTGGACCGAGAGGTAGAGACCCGCGATCGCGATCGGGATCGACGTCGCGAAACCGACGAGCGGTCCCGAGACCCCGATGTCGAAGAGCGCCTTCTTGTCCGGGAACGGCTCGCGGATGCTGATGAACGCACCGAGGGTGCCGAACGGGAGGATCGGAGGCGGGAACGGCAGGAAGTACGGTAGCGAGGCGTCCATGTGGCGCCGTCGGGCGACCAGAAAGTGGGCGAGCTCGTGGAGCCCGAGGATCGCCATCACCGGGAGCGCGAAGTAGACCTCCCCGTTCAGGAAGTCCGGCCCGGTGAGGTTCATCCCGCCCGCGTAGGTCTCCCAGATGAGCGCCCCGGCGATCCCGGTCGTCGCGAACGTCGCGGCGATCAGCAGGGCGTTGATCCAGAGGCGGGTGCGGCCCGTCTTGGGCTTCTTCACCACCTCGACAAACTCCTCGCCGGACTCCCGCCGTAGCACCGGGATGTACCCTTGCGTCCACAGCTCCTGACGGAGGCGGTCGAACTTGTCGGCGAGCGTCGCCGGGTCCGTCCGGACCGCGAACATCACGGACTGGGGTCCGAGGCGCGACTCGTAGACCGGGAAGTAGCTCGCAACCGTCCGGCGAAGCCGGTCGAGCTCGGTCCCGCCGGATTCCGGTAGCGGGCCGGCTGCCCCGTATCCCATCCGTTCGTCCCCTCTAGTCGGGGCCGCCCGCCGACTTACGGAGCCGCCGGGCCCGCTCCTTGGCGCTGAACCCGGTGGCCTCCTCGAGGAACCGGTTGTACCGGCCGATCGTTTCGCGCGCGACGTCCTCGGGGACCTTCGGGTTCATCGTGAGCTCGACGGAGAGCTCGCGCCCCTCCGCGCGCACGCTCAGCTTCTCGATCGCGCCGAACGATGCCGCCACCGACTCTCCGTTCCGTTCTACCGTTGTAAAGTGAGTGCGGAGGATCCGCTCGAGGTCGACCGGGTTGAGCCGGGCCCGATGGCTCGCGCGCACCGGATAGTTCGGCACGTATCGATAAACCGGGAGCGCGATAAAAGGGTTCGCGGGGCCGGCGGCACTCTGGAGCGGGAACGCGCGGTTCTCACACCGTCTCGATTTCGAACTGGACGCGGAGTCCACGCAGCTGGCGCGTGACCTCGTCCGAGAGGTCGAGGATCTGCTCCCGGTTCGCCGAGCCGTGCCAATCGTAGACGAAGTCGTAGTTTCCCTGGGTGGGCAGGAAGCCGCACGAGCGCAGCCGGTCGGCGACCGCCGACGGCTTGGCGCCCTCGCTGTGAAAGGTCACGCGGAGATACGTCTCCATCGGCCTCGCCAGGGCCCGGGCGTTCTTAGCCTTACGCGCGAGCGGGTCGAAGAAGCCGGAGCGTGGCACGATACAACGACCCGGACCCCCCCGGTGGAACCTTTTGTGGAACGATCTCGGTCGCGGGAGACCGCTCGGCGAGCCACCAGCCCCGGGTTCCCGCCTGGAGCGCAGCGAGGCCGAGATCGCGGCCGCTCACCGCCCTTTTCGCCTCGCTCCGCGCCCCGGTCGACCCTCGCGTTCCCTTCGCAGACCGACCGGGGGGCAGGACGGTCAGTCGGGCGGAAGGGAAAACCCGGCGGACGGCTCGCGCGACGGGCCGCCGGTCCTCGGCGGAGACGGCCACGCCGACCCGGATCGGGGAACGACGGCGTCCGAAGGGGTCTATCTCGCCCGAACGGATCCGACGCGAGCTCACGGGACCCAGGTCGTCCGCGAGCACGACCGGCACGACCACGAGGGGAACGGGCCGCCGGCCGAGGCGCCGGCGCTCCCGGTTGACCGCGCGTCCTCCCTTCACGGTCTCCGCCGACACGACGAGCACGTCGACGCCGGGCTCGACCGAGCGGCCGAACCGGTTCGAGAGCGGCACGGTCGCCCAGCGTCGCTTCGGGTAGTGTCGCGCGAGCCAGGAGCGCAATCGGCGCTGGCGAGTCTCGTACGACTGCAGCCTAGAGTGGCCGGGCTTACGGTGCTCGGCGAGGAACCGGTCGGTGGTCACGCCGATCGAAACCAAGCGGCCCACGCGGAACGCGCTCGCGAGCAGGGCGTGGTGGCCGGCGTGCAGGTGGTCGAACGTGCCGCCGAGGACCGCGTGGCGCTTTTTTTGCACGGAGGGCTCCCTACACGAAGAGCCGGCTCAGGAAGACGACCAAAAGGAGCGCGATCGTCCCGTAGAGGAGGTAGGTGTACGTCCTTCGGGTCTGCAGCTGCTGCGCGCGCTTTTGGGCGCAGGCCCGGCTGCATGTCTCCGAGCCGACGTCGCAGACCCTTCCGCAAACCTTGCAGTGGCGATGGTCCCCTTCGACGGGCACGGCGTCGCGAGAGAGACTGCGGGGATAGCGTTGACCAGTCGGAGCGAGAGGCCGCTCTTCCCTACGGGCGCCGGCTGCGCCGCTTCTCGGTCGGTCCGTCGGATCCGAGCGCCGGGCTCGGGTCCATCGGGTTCGGGGGGACGTCCTCGAACTCCGGATAGGTCGGAGTTCCCCGGAGGTCGTTCGAGAGGTAGTCGTCCTCGGGGAGCCGGGCCGCCGCGCGCGCGGGTCGACGGGCGGGCCGAGGTCCGGTCTTGATGTCCTCTTCCGCCTCGGCGGAGAGCTGTTTCAAAAGGTTCAACCAGATCCGCCCCTGGTGAGCGATCGTCCCCTCGATCCGGTCGCGCAGCTCGGTCGTCTGCTCGAGCAGCTCTCCCTCGATTCGCCGCATCTCGCGGACGAGCTCTCGGCGGACCGCGTTGACCCGGGTGTCCGCTTCCTCTCCGCCGGGTCCGCCCTTCTCTAGCTCGCTGACCTTGATGAAGGTCTTGCGGACGAGGGGCATCATCTTGTCGGAGAGCACCTGGATCCGGCGGTCGAGGTCGTCGGCCTCCTGGCGCAAGTTCCGTTCGACCCGGGCGATCTCGGTCTCTCGCTGCTGGAGCTTCGTCTCGAGCCGTTCGAGGTGGAGGGTCGACTCGTCCTGAAGGCCCTTGAACCGGGCCTCGGCGTCCGCAAGGCCGGAGGAGACGAGCTTCTCCTGCTCGGCCCGGACCATCTGGAGCATCCGGCCGACCCGGTCCCGCAGCGCGTTGTCGAACTGGGCCGAGTCTATCGTGTTGGTGAGCGACTGCTCGACCTCGGTCTTCAGTCGGGCCAGCAGCTCGACGTACTTCTCCCGCTCGCGTTCCTGGTTCTCCCGGATTTTCTGCTCGAAGTACGCCTGCAGTCGGACCTGGAGGCCGGCGAGGGCTGCCGTCCCGGCCTCGGAGACCTCGGTGACCCGAACTTCGCGCTCGGTGGTGAGGCGGTTTTCCGCCATCTGGATCCGCTCGTCGGCGAGACCGAGGACCTTCTCCTGGAGCTCGGCGAGGGAGGCCCCGAGGTGCTTCTCGACGTCCTTCGTCCGCCCGTCGACGAGGATCCCGAGCCGAGTCTCGAGCTCGCGAACGTCCTTCGTCCGCCGTTGGTCCAGCTCGGCGATCCGCTCCGCCATGAAGTCTCGGACCCCGGCCTGCACCTCCTCGCGGAGCGTATTCCCCTGGTCCTTCGCCTCGGCGAGCTCGAGGTCGAGCTGGGCGACCAAGCCGGCGCGCAGCTCCTCCTCGGCCCGGGAGGACCGGGACTTGAGCTCCTCGATCGCGGCCCGGAGCTCTTCTCGCAGGCGCTCGGCCCATAGCTCGCTCGTCGTGGCCACCGTCTGCTTCAAGCCCTCCACGATATCGGCGACCGCGGGGGAGAGCTTCCCCTGGACCCGGTGGTCGACCTGGTCTAGGAGGCCGACCGGGTCGACGACCGGCCTGGACTCCACCGCCGCGAGCCGCGAGGCGAGGTCCGTCTGAACGGAGAGGAGCGCCCGTGCCTGCTCGGTCGCGGCGTCCCTGAGCTTCTGGTCGACGAGCGCCGCGACCTTCGCTTCGAGCGAGGCCGAGTCGGCGGAAGACGCGATCCCCCGCTTGAGCTCTTCGACCCGCCGGTCGACCAGGCTCCTCACCGAGGAGGCGAGGTCGGCCGAGACGACAGGGGTCGCCGCGGAGAGGGGGGAAGAGGACGAGCCGGGCGGTGGAGGGGAGGTAGCCGGAGGCGCGGGGGAGTGGGCCGACGGGTCATCGCTCACGGAGACCGGGACCGTGGTCGGGGCCGAGGGGGGTAGCTCGATGTCGGCGGGCCGCTGAAGCCACGCCGGATGCTGACCGTTCCCGGAGTTCAGGCTCGGGAGGGCCGCAGCGACCGGCGGGGGAGCGGGAGGCGGTCCCGCCGCGCGCAGAGGCTGGATCGACGGCTGGGCCTGGACGTACTCGTTCGCTCGCTTCGCGACCTCCCCCGAGGTCGGCACGGACCGGCCCTTAGGCCGGCTCAGAAGAAGGGCGGCGGTCTCCATCGCGGTGCCGATCCGCCACATCTCCTTCCGGCGGTCCCGGCCGCCCTGGCGCTCGGCGTCGCCGAGGTGGGCGTGGACCCTCGGGCCTTCGACCAGGTCGACGCGGCGGGCGACCTCGGCGACCTTTGCCTCCTGGTGGTCGCGGACGTATTGTAGGATGAGCGGGACGGACTCCTTTCCTTTGCCGCTCGGTGGGCGCGTGAGGTCGCGGAGCCCGACCGGCGCCGCCTCCCAGCTCTCGATCCGCTTTGTGTGGCGTTCGCCCTGCGCCTCGCCCTTCGGCACGCGCATCACGGCCAGCGCGAGCGGGACCTGCTCGGTGAACTCGTGCAGGTTCACCTTCGTCTCGGGAAGGAAGTAGGGAAAGACGAGGAACGCCCCGAGCGCGATGAGCGAGGTCGGAAGGAGCCGGACGAGGTCAAGGACGGCCTGGCTCGCCGCCTCCCACTGGTCCGAGGCGACGATCACGACCGGGTCGGTCGTGCCCCGGTGGAACAGGAACCCCTCCCCGACCGCCTGGTAGACGGAGGTCTCCGGCTCGACCGGGGGACGGGCCGGGCCTGAGGTCGCGCCGCCCATCGAGGCGTGCGCCCGCAGGACCGCCGCGCCGAACTCTCCGCTTCCGAGGAGGTCCGCGGTCGAGAAGACGAGCGTCTTCATCCCGAGGCGCGGTCGGTCCTCGGTCGAGAGGAACATCCGGCCGATGCAGGTGTACCGGCCGTTCGCCGCCGGGTAGAGGAACAAGTTCGGGTAGTACGAGAGGGGCTGCGCGGGGTCTGGGTCCCAGTAGTCGTGCGTGTCCGATACGTTGATCGTCAGGTTCCCGACCAGGCGGATCGTCTCGAGGGTCTCCCGCCGTCCCGGGAACTCGTCGGGGATCGTCGTGTACCCCGGGCTCTCCGCCTCGTTGTCGACCTGGCGGCACCAGACGATGGCGACCGGCGTCAAGCTCACCGGAGAGACGCTGAGGCCGGCGGCCATCAACCCCCCTTCGTCGAGCGTCGTTCGAGGATCCGCTCGCAGGCGCGCGCGAGGGGGAGCGTGGTGTTGACCATGACGGGGACGCCCATGGTCGGAGTCCCGACGTTCGGAGCTTCCTCGCCCGACTCCCCGATGAACATCGGGTGACCCTCCCCGGTCGAGACGGCGCTCGACACGAGGAAGACGTCCTCCTTGGTCGAGATTCCCCGTCCCTCCTGGGCGACCAGGATCGTGCCCATCCCCGCTCCGTCCCGCCGGAGGAGGTAGTCGGTCGGGTCGAACGCGCTGCGGTACGTCCGCTCGTGGACGGTCTGCTCGATTTCCGAGTAGAACTCCTTGAGCTTGTCCGCCTTCGAGACGGCGATGACGAGCGGAAGGTTGCGAGTGCGAACGTATCGGAAGACGCCGCGGGCGAGGTTCACCTGCTGGGCCTGGTCGCGCAGCGACGGGAGGCCGGGAGAGAGCAGGAGGATGATCCCGTCGGCCTGGTGGACGAACCGACCAAGGAGCGTGAGGCCGCGGCGCCACAGGTCCCGCCGGTCGGGACGCCAGGCGTCGAAGTGCGGGATCACCCGGCATGTTTTCTCTGAGACCTCGGCGTCGACCGCATCGATCCAGAGCCGGTCGTAGGTGAAGTAGTCCGAGATGATCCCGCCGGCCTCGTCGATGGTGTTCATCTCCATCGGCCGCGACCCCGCCTCGCCGTTCGGGGCGCCGTAGCGGAACCGCATCTTCATCTCAACGAACTGGTTGAACTTCGTGGGAAGCGGGTACTTCGTCAGGACCCCCTGCTCCTCCCGGCCCGCGGAGAGCTCGACCCAGAGCTTCCGACGGTCTTCCATCGGGCGGTTGACGTAGTAGCGCGTGGTCGTCTCGAGGCTCCCCTCCGGGTCGGTCGGGTCGGTCGTCTCGTACGTCGTCTCCTCGAGCGCGACATCGTTCTCGAGGTCGCCGTAGAGCGGGAGGTTCCCGCCGTCGGACCGGGCGGGGATGTACAGGATCGGAAGGTTGAGGCCGAAGTGGCCGGAGAGGAAGCGGAAGTACGTTGTCTTCCCCGACGCGGGAATCCCGACCACGGCGATACGCGCGGTCTCGATGGAAGGAGGCTTCGGCTCGCGCTTCGCGCCCGCCGCTCGACGCGTCTTCGTGGTGACCTTGACTTCGGGCATCGAGGAGCCTCCTACCGCATCTCCGCGAGGCATATTTCAATGAAGTCCAACGCACCCTCGACCACCGGACCGCCGGTCGCGAGGTCGAGGCGGGCGTCCTGAAGCATTCCGAACACCTCTTCCACCGCCTCTTCGTGCTTCACCGCGGCGTCCTGCAGGTCGTCGGTGCCCGAGATCCTCGTCAGTTGGTACGTCCCTCTCAGTTCCATCAGCTTCGCGAACAGGTCCATGAGGCGCTCGCGGGTCCCTTCGCGCGCCCCGGTCCCGAGCCCGTGCTCGGTCTGGTCGATGAACTTCACGAGGGTCTCCGTCTCCTTGTCGTTCTGCATCCGGGCCTGGAGCAGCGCGAGCCGGCGGACGATCGCGGCCTGGGACGGTGCGGGGAGCTTTTCCGCCTCGTTCCAGGCCTGGAGGAGCGCGCGGGCCGCCTCGACCACGGCGCGTCGGGCGAACTGGACGCGGGCCTCCCAGTAGAGGCGGGTCACCGGGGGAACGACCCCCTGCGATTGGGCGAGCAGTTCGAGGGCCGTCTCGTAGTCGCCTCTGAGGTAGGCCTCGACGACCTCGCCGAGCGGTCCGTACCGTTCCTTGAGGTACGCCGGAGGTCCCCCCGCGCTCGTAAGGACGTCGACCTCGAGGGTGGGAGCCTCGGTGTAGACCGAGTCACCGTTCGGGACGGCGTTCCCACCGGTCTTGATCCGGGAGACGGTCGCATGCTGCTGGGGTTCCTTCAAGGCGCGAGCCGCGTTGGCGGCATGGAGCGCGAGCTCCTCCGGGTGGAGCTCCTCGATCGGTTGGTCCCCCTCATAGCCGACGTCGATGAAGGCGTTGACCATCTGAGCGAACAGAGCCGATCCGGTCGAGACCTCCTGGAAGCTGAATCCGGGAGGGAGCCCGAGGACCCCGGCCCGGGAGGAGAGCTGCTCGAGGAACTGGTGCATCCGCCCTGAGTCGACGCCCTTGTCGCGCTCGGCGCCGTTTCCGATCCCGATGAGACGGATCGTGAGTCGGGAGTTCGCCGGCAGCACGTAGGGGACGAGGTCGACGCGTCCCTCGGGTAACGGCGCGTCGGACGCCGCCCGAACGTCGAACCGGCTCGAGGCGTTATCCCACCCGTCCGTCACGAGGACCAGGTTCCCTCGCACTCCTTCGGTGCCGGAGCGCAGAAGGTCGGCGCCGACCGCGATCGCGTCCCAGATCGCCGACCGCCCGCTCGGGGTGAGGAGCGAGATCAAGTTCTCGATGTACGGGAGGTTCTCCCGGTGGATCTCTCCGAGAGGAACCGGGACCCGGACGGTCTCGGTGAACGTCACGAGGCCGAAGAGCGCCCCGGTCGACGCCGCATCTTCCAGGATGCGGAACACCGCGGTGCGGGCGACCTCGATCTTCTGGCGTTCGGGCTTCCCGGGCTCCGGCTCGGGGAGCGGGGCGAGCATGCTTTTGGAGAGGTCGAGCAGGAGTACGTGGCGGTCCCGGTGCGGAGCTGCCATCGGGGCGGCTGGGTCATCCACCATGAACCGAACTCGTCGCGGGAAGCCGCCGGTCCCCGACAGGACCTACGCCCGGAGGCCCTCCCGGGCGGCTCCACCCGTTCCCACGACGGATATTTACCTCGGCGAGGGTATTTGTTAGTTCTGCCGGTGTCGGCGGCCACGTCGGTCTCCGACTCCGGGCGCCGGAAGTCGTCCAGCGCCCATCGTTGAGGTCAAGGTTATAAACAGGGCCCGAGGTGGGCCCGCCCGCATGGGCAACATCCGCCAGACGTACATCAAGCGGGTGGCGATCGAACTGATCCGCCACTATCCGGATGCGTTCTCGGGGGATTTCTCGAAGAACAAACAGAAGGTCCTCGAGCTCACCGACCTCGGCGTAGCGGTGAACGGAAAACTGCAGGTCACCCACAAGAAGCTCGCGAACCGGATCGCGGGATACGCGACCCGGTACATGAAGCGCAAGCGCGGGACGTGAGAAGCCCACTTGCGACCCCGGCGGGGTCGGACGAGCGGCATCACTCAAGGATTTGGAGTCCTTCCTGAAGGTGGACGATTTCGACCGGCGTCGTCGGCCGACCGACCAGGAGGCCGTTAGAGTTCGCGACGAGGCAGGCGCCGACCACCGGGACGCCAAAGTTGGCGCTCGAGCGGTGGACCGGGACCCCGAGGAGGTCACGGACCACGGTGCTCTCCCGCTCGGTGGCCTTCGGATGGAGCACGACCCCTCGGTTGGTCGCGACGCCAGCCATCCCGACCGTCCCCAGCCCGGCGACCGTTCCCCGGGCCGCGGGCACCCGAAGGGCCCGACCGATCGCCTCGACGGTCTCGGTCGAGAATTCCGGATGGACGAGCGCGCCGGTGTCGTTCGCAAGGACGTTGTTCCCCATCGCGTTCTGGCGGTGCCGGACGACCGTCACCGGCGCGAGCTCCTCGAGCGCGCGGCGCTCCTTCCGGTCGATCTCGTCGCCGACCACGACCCCCCGGGAGTTCGCGGCGATGAGGGCCCCGACCACTTCGCAGTCTGAGACCGAGCTCCGCACGACCCGGACCCCCAGCGCTCGCTCGAGCTCCCGCTCGAGCGCGACGCCGAGACTCGGCGGACCGACCGCTCCGCGGTCGCTGACCCGGAAGTACACTCCGAGATAGGGGCTTCCACCGAAGAGAGAGCGACCGACCGGCACGCAGGGCGTCTCCCTCGGCGCGCCGCTACTCCTCTTCGAGGAGGTCGACCTCAATGAGACCGTCCTCGAATCGGATCGCCTTGACCCGGACCTGGCGGGGAATGTGCTGGATCCCTCGCTCCCAGATCCGCTCGTTGAGGCGAGGGTCGATCCAGATGTCCTCGGGTTTCCCCTTCATGTGCCGCACGACGAACCGGCGGACGGTCTCGAGCGCGTGGCCCGCTCGCCGGCGCCGGGACGGCTGGTGCTGGCTCGGCCTCAAAGGGATCACGTACTCGCGTTCGAGCTCTTCGGCGCGGCGCGGGGGGGTCTTAGCAGGCATCGGTCCCTTCCTCCCTCAACGGTGCAGGTGGCCGCGCCGCCAAGTGTGCCGCTTCGGGTGCCGGGTGAACCGTCGGCTGGTCCGCTGCATCACCCAGGCCGGGACCCGGCGGTTTGACTTCACGATGCGAAAGAGCCGGATCTTCCGGGCATGGCTCTTCCTACGGTTCGCCATCGACCTTCCTCTCTCAGCGTCGCGTGATGTTGATCTCCCGGCGCTCGGGGGCGATCCGCTCGAGGAGCGCCCTCAACGTCGCGTCGTCGACCTGGCGCTGGATGCGTCCGCTCGCGGCGAGCGCGATGAGCTGCTGCTCGACCGCGGAGGCGACCTCGGGCTTCGCGAGGCGAATCCGTCCGAGCCGCTCGCGGGCCTCCGGCGTTAGGATCCGCCGAAGCACTTCCGCCCGCTCCGCGTCCCGGCGCTGCATCTCGGCCTCCTGAGCCGCGTACATCTGGGCGTTCGCCGCCTCGGAGGCCTGCATCTCCTGGATCTGGCGTAGACGTCGGCGACGGAGCTCCGTGAGCTCGGGGTCCTCTCCTCCGTAGGCCATACGGTGCTCCTTCCTCTCTCCCCCCACGGTCCTTAGAGGTACTTGGCGAGTTCGGGTCGTTCCGCGGCGAGCTTCTCGAGAATCCCTTTCGAGACCGCCCCGAGGAGCTTTTCCCCTTCCGGGCTCACCCGTCGGCCTCGGTTCTTGTACGGCTGGACGAGCCCGGCCTTTTCTAGCTGGTGAACGATCTCACGAAGGACGGCCCGCGAACCGGTGTGGGCGTGGTAGGGAGCGCTTCCCCGGTCCCGCTTCCCACCGTACTCCGCGCTCAGTCGGCTGACCCCGACGTGGCCTTTGAGGTAGATCTTGCGCAGGACGGACGCGCTCCGTAGGTACCACCAGTCGGTCTCGGTCGGTGCGCGCTGCTTGTGCACGCCGGTCTTGACGAACGTCGCCCACGGTGGAGGAGCGACCGCCTGTCGGTTTCGGAGCTCCGTGGCCAGCTGAGGGAGGAGGAGGGACGGCGGCACGTCGTTCGGATGGGTCATGGAGCGGCGCGGCCACCCGGTTGCGATATTTATAAGCTCCCGCCTTGAGGACCGCCGAGACGGCGCGGGGAGGCCGTCCCGGACTCCACCGCAGCAACGGTGCCTTAACTATCCCCCTGTCGTATTGTCGAAGAGCTCGCAGAGCCGAGCTCGAGAGGAATGGCGACCGCCGCTTTGCTGCTGGCCGCAGGCGAATCGACCCGGTTTGGAGACCGACCGAAGGCGCTCGAGCCGGTCGGTGAGCGCGCGTCGATCCGCCGGATCGCCGAGATCAGCCTAGACGCCGGTTTCGACCCGGTCGCCGTGGTGGTGGGGGTGCATCGGGAGGCGATCGCGCGCGAGCTGCGGGGACTTTCCCTCGACCTGGTCGAAGCCGAAGACTGGTATGAAGGCCGGACCGCGTCGGTGCAGGCGGGTCTCTCCGCGCTTCCGTCGAACCGCGACATCCTGTTCTGGCCGGTCGACCACCCGTTCGTCCGACCCCGGACGGTCGAGACGCTCGCCCGCCTTCCCGACCAGGACCTTCTCGGTGTGTGGTTCATCCCGACGTACGAAGGGCGGAATGGTCACCCCGTGGTCTGGCGGTCGACGATGCGTCGCGACCTCCTCGAGCTCCGACCGGACGCTCCGATCCGGGCGCTGCTGCCCGAACTCGGCCCGCAGGTCCACCGCATCCCGGTCGACGACCCGGGGGTGGTCGCGAACGTCGATACCCCCGAGGAGTTCCGTCGGGCGCACGACGCGTGGGAACTGAGCGGAGACGAGTGATGGACCGCCGTCTGACGCGCGAGGCACTCCGGCTCCTCGAGGCGCACCAGCCGTTCGTCCGGGCCACGGTGGTCCGCGCGACCGGTTCGGTACCCGGAAAGCTTGGAGCCTCGATGATCGTCCGGACCGACGGCTCGACCGCGGGGACGGTCGGAGGCGCGGCCCTCGAAGAGGAGGTGAAGGCGCTCGCGCGAAAGGCGCTCGAGCGCCGAGCCGGCGACCTTCATCACTTCGACCTTGCCGCCTGGAGGGCGGGGGGCCTTCCGAGCCTGTGCGGCGGCTCGGTCGACATCGCGCTCGAGTACGTCCCGGCCCGGCCGAACCTCCTTCTGTGGGGCGGTGGTCACGTCTCGGCCGCCCTCGCCGCGCTCCTACCGACCCTTGAGTACGACTACACGGTCGCGGACGACCGGCCCGATTGGGTGGAGGCCGAACGGTTCCCGTCGGCCGACCGCCGCGTCGTGGTCGACGCCTCCTGCCTCTGGGACGAAGTCGACCCAACCTCGTTCACGCACCTCTACCTCCTCGGCTACGACGCGAAGAAGGACCTCGAAGTGCTCTCGAGCGCTCTCGACCGGTTCCCCAACGCGATCGGTCTCATCGCGAGCGCCGCGAAGCGGGAGCACATGTTCGCGGAACTCCGAAGCCGAGGGGTTCCGCGCGCGGCGCTCGCGCGGGTGCGCTCGCCGGTCGGTCTCGCCATCGGGGCCGAGAGCCCGGCGGAGATCGCCGTGAGCATCGTCGCGGAGCTCGTCGCCGAGCTCCACCCGAGCACCTTACGTAGGCGCACGCGTGATGGTCGTTCGGCCGCCCGAGAGAGCGATGCCGTCCTCCGGCCCCCTTAGATTCCGACTGAACGGCCACCCGGTCGAGGTGCCGTGCGAGTCCGCCCGGGTCCTCCTAGACGTCCTGCGGGAGGACCTCCGTCTCACGGGGACCAAACGAGGGTGTGACCTCGGCACCTGCGGCTGCTGTACCGTCCTCCTCGACGGCCGGCCGACCTTGAGCTGCCTCACGCTAGCGCGGCTCGTCCAAGGGCGGTCCGTAGAGACGGTCGAGGGGGTATCGCCACCGCAGGGGCTCTCTCCCGTCCAGCGGGCCTTCGTCGAGCTCGGGGCGACGCAGTGCGGCTTCTGCACCCCGGGTTTCATCGTGACCGCGACCGCCCTTCTTCGGTCGAATCCCCACCCCAGCCGGGACGAGATCGAGCGGGCGATCTCGGGGAACCTGTGCCGGTGCACCGGCTACACGAAGATCGTCCAGGCCATCGAGTCGGCGGCGGCGGAGGCGCGCTAGTGTCGTCCGCGTCCCCCGGCCCGTATCGGCTCCTGGGTAAGCGGGTCCCGTACGTCGAAGGTCCGCTCAAGGTCACGGGCCGGGCGGAGTACACCGACGACATCCAGCGGTCGGGGATGCTGGTCGGCCGGCTCCTCCGAAGTCCCTGGCCGCACGCGCGCCTGCGCTCGCTCGACGTGAGCGCCGCCCGGGCGTTGCCGGGGGTCTACGCGGTGCTGACCGGGGAGAAGTACCCGACCCCGTTCGGCGTGCTGCCGATGACCCACGATGAGACCGCCATCGCGGTCGGGAAGGCCCGTTACATCGGTGACATCATCGCCGCGGTCGCCGCCCAGGACGAGCGAACGGCCGAGGCCGCGCTCGCGCTCATCCGAGCGGACGTCGAGCCGCTCCCCGAGTACTCCGACCCGCGCGTCGGCGTGAGGGCGGTCCCCGAGCCGATCCACGCGCGGGGCCTCGCCGGTTCGAACATCCAGAAGGAGGTCGTCCAGCATTTCGGGGACGTCGACGCGGCGTTCGCGCGGGCGTTCGCCACGGCGCGGGTCCGGGCCACCTTCGCCGGGGTGACCCACGCGTTCACCGAGCCGATGGCGACCGTCGCGGAGGCGACGCCGGACGGGCGACTCACCGTCTGGAGCGCGACCCAGGTCCCGCACTACCTCCATCGGTCGCTCTCGGAGGTCCTCGGGATCCCGATGCACCGGATCCGCGTCATCAAGCCGGAGGTGGGCGGAGGGTTCGGAGGGAAGTCCGACCCGCTCCCGCACGAGATCGTCTGCGCGGCGCTCTCGCTCGAGACGGGGCGGGCGGTGAAGATCCTGTTCGACCGGGAGGACGTCTTCTACACGAACCACGGTCGGCATCCCACGCAGAACGACGTGAGGATCGCCGTCGACCCGGAGGGGAGGCTCCTCGCCTACGACATCGAGGCCCTGATCGACGGCGGGGCCTGGAGCTCGTTCGGCACGGTCACGACGTACTACAACGGGGTCCTCGCGATGGGTCCGTACCAGGTGCCGAACTTCCGCTACAAGGGCCGGCGCGTCTACACGACCAAGCCCCCTTCGGGCGCGATGCGGGCGCACGGCGGAACGAACATCCGCTTCTCGATCGAGGTCGCGCTCGACATCCTCGCCGAGAAGATACGGCTCGACCCGTTCGACCTGAGGGAACGGAACGCGCTCCCTCCGAACTCGACCACGGTGAACCAGTTCCGGATCACATCGACGTCGTTCAAGAAATGCCTCGCGGTGGCCCGGGAGAAGAGCGACTGGGACCGAAAGTTCCGCCGTCTTCCTTACGGACGGGGCGTCGGGCTCGGCTGCGGTTTCTACATCTCGGGTTCGAACAGCCCGATCCATTTCACGCCGAAGATGCCCCAGTCGACCGTTCACCTGAAGGTCGACATGGACGGCGGGATCGCGGTCCACTCGATGCAGGCCGACATCGGCCAGGGGTCGAACACGCTCCTTGCGATGATCGTCGCCGAGGTCCTCGGCGTCGACCTCGAGCGGGTCCACGTCCAGCGGGTCGACTCGGACGTGAGCCCGGTCGACCTCGGGTCGTACTCGAGCCGCGTCACGTTCATGATGGGGAATGCCGCGCGGGCCGCGGCGGAGGAACTCAAGACCTGGCTGGTTCAGGCAGCGGCCGAGCGGCTCGGTTGCCGGCCCGAGGAGGTCGTGGTCGGGCACGAGCGATTCGAGGTCCAGGGCGACCCGGCGCACAGCGTGACGTTCCTGGAAGCGCTCCACAAGGCGATGGAGACGAAGGGGGCGCTCTCGACCACCGGCTCGTTCGACACGAGGCCGGTCGGCGGGACGTTCAAGGGAGCCCGGGCGGGGACCGCCCCGGCGTACTCGTTCGCGGCGTACGTCGCGGAGGTCGAGGTCGATGTCGAGACCGGGGAGTACGGGGTCGAGAAGATCTGGGCCGCGTTCGACTGCGGCCGCCCGTTGAACCGGCTCGCGGTCGAAGGGCAGATCGAAGGGTCGATCCACATGGGGCTCGGCCAGGTGATGGGCGAGTCGATGAACTACCGCGGCTCGCGCCTGCTCAATCCGTCGCTCCTCGAGTACAAGATCCCGATGCCCCAGCAGATGCCCGAGGTCGAGGTCCTCCTGGTCGGCGACGACGACCCCGAAGGGCCGTTCGGAGCGAAGGAAGCGGGGGAAGGGCCGCT
>JASHTB010000074.1 GCA_030040775.1 Thermoplasmata archaeon
TGGTACGTCGCGACGGCGGACCTGACGAACTGGAACTACGGCCGCAAGGTCCTTCCGGCCTAGGTAGGACTGAGCGTCCGGGGCCAACCCTTTCCTTTCTCCCTTTTTCTCCTTTTTTCTTCGTCCGACCGAAGGTGCTCCAGTAGGCCGGTCCCGATCGCGCGGAGGTACCCCGCGAACTAGGCGTCTTCAAGAGCCTCTCCCTCCTCGGCCCAAACCACGTTCTATGGTCGATGTCCACCTCGACAGCTGGCTACGCGAGTTCGGCCCTCGGGGCAGTGTGACGGCCGAGGCCGAATCGGTCGACCAGTTGCTGGACGTGCTCGAGGACCGGTTCCCTCGGCTTCGGTTCAAGATCCGGGACGAGACCGGTCACCTCCGCCGATACGTGAGGGTCTTCGTGGACGGAAAGGACGTGAGCGGGACGACGGCGACGGCCACCCCCCTTGAGGGCGTGCGAGAGGTAGATATCCTCCACTCGATTGCCGGGGGATAGGCGAGAGCGGAGATGGCGAAGGAAACGAAGGTGAGGGTCCTCGTGGGCACCCGCAAGGGGACCTACGTGGTCGAGGGAGACTCCCGTCGCAGGAGCTGGAAGGTTGGGCCGCTGGCGCACGAGGGGAGCGAGATCTACCACGTCGTCGCGGACCCGCGACACCCGGGCGACCTGTACGCCGCCGTCAACAGCGGTTTCTGGGGACCGATGGTTCAGCGGTCCAGTAACTGGGGGAAGACCTGGAAGGAGATCGCAACCCCCCTGACCCCGAGCGGCAAGGACCGGAAGCCCGCGATCAATGAGGAGGACCCCACGGTCCCCGTGACACGGCCGCTCACGAACGTCTGGCACATCGAGCCAGGCCCCGCCGATGCCCCGGACACCCTCTACCTCGGGGCCGACCCTCACCTTCTGTTCCGGACCGACGACCGGGGCAGCAGTTGGCAGCCCATCGACAGCATCAACCAGCACGTGGGGAGAAAAGACTGGTCGCCCGGAGCCGGTGGGCCGTGTCTCCACACAATCCTCATCGACCCTCGGGACTCGAAGCGTGTGTACCTCGGCCTCTCCGCGGTCGGGACGTTCCGCTCGCAGGACGGTGGGGGTAGCTGGAAACCGACGAACAAGGGGGTAGAGGCTCCGTTCCTTCCGAACAAGTATCCCGAGACGGGCCAGTGCGTCCACCACGTGGCCCAGGACGCGGCCGACCTCGACACGTTCTACCGGCAGGATCACGGAGGCATGTACGTCTCTCACGACCGGATGGACTCCTGGACTCGGATAGGGAAGCCGCTCGGCGACGACTTCGGATTCGGCGTCGCGTCGCCCTCCTCCGCCCCCGGACGGGCCTACTTCGTCCGCCTCGATGGGATGGCCCGCGTGACCGGCGAAGGCCACTTCCAGGTCCACGAGTGGAACGACCGGACCCGAAAGTGGAAGAAGCTCGTCCGTCCGGGCGCCTTCCCCGGACACTTCGGCGTTCAGCGCGAAGGGATCGCGACCGACCAGCTCGACCCCGCTGGGATCTACGTCGGCACGACGACCGGTCAACTGTTCGTCAGCCCGAGCGCGGGCGGCAGTTGGGCGTTGGTCCCGTTCCAGTTCCCCGGGATCCACTCAGTGTCGGTCGCCAGTCCCTCCGCCTCCTCCTGACCCCGGTTCGTCGGCGAACCGCGAGCCATCCGCGCGGGATCGATCGCCCCTCACTCGGGGGCCCGGCGCTTGCGTCGACGACCTCGCGCTGAGTCCCGGTCGCCCCCGCGACCCGAAGCGTAACCCTCCGATCGCCGTTCGTCCCTTCGGCGCCGGTCGAAGTATGCCGGTTCTCCTCGCGAGGGGCCGTAGCGCTGCTCGCCCGGCCGACGGAACCTTCGGTCGCCTCCAGAACCTCGACCTTCTCGGTCCCGGGGCGGCAACGTGAACTTGTTACCGCAGGAGTCACACTCTCCGACGAGCAGCCCTTCTTCGTTCGTGGAGAAGCGGAGCGGCGCGCCGCACTGGCGACACGGGCGGCCCCGCGCGCCGCCGCTCGGCCCTCGCTCGTCACGAGTCCCTCCGCGGCGAGGCGAACGGAATCCGGCCTCTTCCCGGGGCACGAACTCCGTGGACGTCTCGCACTCGGGGCAGCTTGCCTCGAGCGACCCGTCGGAGCGGGCCCGGAAAAGAAGGGACGACCCACACTCGGCGCACTCCGGGCCGGAAGGCCCCTCACCCTCGGCCTCCTCGGAGGGCTCCTCGGCTTCGGTGCGGGCCGCCACCCCGACCGGGATCGCCGCTCCCGCGAGGAACGTGAACTCGTGTCCGCACGAGGAGCAGGTGCCCGTGCGGAGCCGGACCTCCCGTTCCGTGTACTCCACGGTCGAACCGCAATCCGGACAGTTGGACGTCATGGGCTCCAAAACAAGAGTCGGCCCGGGCTCATTAGCTCGGCTGGGGGCCCCGGTTTCCTATAGTGCCCCCTTGCCCCTTCCGAAGGGAGCTTCCCTGCGGGCTGATTCTCTTGGGGTCCTTCGTCTTGAGATAGAAGGGTGTGGTTCCGGAACCGGTGACCGCCCTAGCTCGTTCTCGAACCCGCCGTCCTCGTCGGGGCCTCAGGAGAACGCTCGAGCCGCGGCCCGTGGTCGGCCTTGACCTCGCCGGTTCGCCCCGACGGACGACCGGCTTCTGCGCCCTCCGCTCGCTGACCTCGCTCGACGTCGGCGTTCTCGGCACCGACGAGGAGGTCGTTCGAACCGTGAGCCGGGCTAGGCCCGAGCTCGTGGTCATCGACGCTCCTCTGTCGCTGCCTCGGGGCCGCGCGACCATCGAGGACCGCAGTGGACCGCATCTCAGGGCGTGCGACCGAGAGCTCCTTCGACTCGGTATCCGGTTCTTTCCGCTCACGCTCGGCCCGATGCGAATGCTCACCGTGCGGGGGATGCGACTCGCCGACGAGCTCCGTAGACTCGGGATGCGGGTGGTCGAAGGGTATCCGGGGGGTGCCCAGGACCTCCTCGGAATCCCGCGGAAGCAGGCCGGTGCCTCGCGCCTTCAGGCCGCGCTCCGACGGAGCGGGATCGGAGGCCCACTGCGAGAAAGGGCGCTCACCCACGACGAACTGGACGCGGTCACGATCGCCTGGGTCGGTCGGCGGTTCCTTCGGGGAGAAGGGATGTTGATCGGGGATCCCGACGAGGGGCTCATGCTCCTGCCCCGGTCGCGGGGACGTGGACTACGCGGGGGCCACGGCGGAGGTCGAGCGGCGAAGGCCTAGTCCCACGCCCCCGCGGACCAGCACCAACGCCGCGAGGAACAGCGGGACCAGGAAGAAATCGTCCCCGGGCCAGCGAACGCCCGCGGCCTCGCCCGCCCAGAAAACGGCGAAGGTGAACAGCATCGACGTAGCGCCCAGTCGAAGCAGGGGTACCGTAATCCGACGGATCTGCTCGTGGACGAACAGGGTGGCGATCGCGAGGGCCGTCCCGGCGACCACCGCCCCCACCAGCGCCGAAAGGCCATAGCCGGCCGCGGCGAGCGCGATCAGAACGACGACGACTTCGGTCGCTTCGACCGCCCCGACCGAAAAGCCCCCGGCGAACTGGAGGGCGGTGCCCCGGGGGCTGTCGGCCGCAGGGGACGATGGCCTCCCCGTGCGGGAACGCTGGTACGAATGCAAAGTACCACGGAACAGGAAGACGCCAAACCCGACCAACAAGACGGCCGAGGCCCAGAGCAGGTCGTCGTGCGGGAAGGCGAGGACGACCGCGCCGAAGGCGAGCGCGAGGAGCGCGACCGCCGTGACGCCTCCGAGGGCGCCGAGCGCCCCGTGGGCGACGGTCGAGTGATCGGCACTCAGGGCAAAGACGAGGACGACGACCTCGGTCATCTCGAGGAGTGTGATGACGAAGGCGACCAGGACGGCCGGGCCGTACAGCGTGAGCATGCGGGGTCGAGCGGTTTCCGGCGGGCACGCGCCGCCGTCCTCGCGCCTCGGTCGAGACGGCTTGGCGGATAGCGCTTGCTAGGAAGGTCAGCCCGGTGTGAACGAGGTGACCGAGGCGCGAAGGACGGGCAGGCGGGCGCGGATCGCGTCGAACAGAGCCCGCACGTCGGTCGGCCGGACCGTACCCCAGAGGTCGATAGAGATCGAGTGCTTTCGTTCCCGGTGAAGGCGGCGTACGGTAGCATCCGCGCGCAGCGAGCCGGAGCCCGAAAGCCGAAGAGCGAAGCCCTTTGCGGACGCGATCCGTCTCCAGGCGTCGCTGCGCAGGGCGGCCAGGAGATGGCCGACCGGTTCGATTCGGCGGTCGTGGCGCGGTTCGGGCAGCGGGAGCCAGCCTCCGGGATCCACTTCCCAATGGTCGACACGAGAGAGCCCCTGGGCCGAGAAGGCGTGAAGGAGTCCGGCCGTCAGTCGCAGGAGATCCTGCGCCTCGACCACCTCTCGCTCGCGGAGGAACGCCTCGATGGGTCGGAACAAGAGAACACGCGGGTCGCGAACGAGCTCGGGCTCGAGGTCGACCTCGAGGTGGACGTGCCGGTAGGGTCGGGTCCTCTTCCGCCGTCCCGGTGGACCGACGGACGTGGGCCAATCGAGGAACGAGACCGGCCCGGTAAGGTCGGGAGCGGACAGCGCTCCTGGAGGAATCGGCGTCCCGGGCATGCGCGAAGCAGGGGCGCGGCGGCAAAAATCGGTTCGGACCGACCTTCGGCCCCCCGGGCCGAAGGGAGCGCGGGTTCGCACGATTTAAGAGGGGGGGAGAATGGCGGGTCTCGCTCTCATGCCGTCCTCCGAGGGGCCCAGCGCTTCCGGTTCCGAGACGGTGCTCTTTCGCGGAGGAATCCTCTTCGACGGCTCGGGGAGCCTGCCTCGAGTGGAGGACCTCAGGCTCGGGAACGGCCGAATCCTTGAACGCGGCCGCAGCCTCGCGGCCGACGCCTCGACGGTGGTCGACCTCTCAGGGCATTACGTAGCCCCCGGGTTCGTCGACGTTCACTCCCATTCCGACATGACCGTGCTCGCGAACCCGGCGCTCGAGAGCAAGGTCTTTCAGGGAATCACCACGGAGATCGTGGGGAACTGCGGCGAGAGCCTCTTCCCACTCTCTCCCGATCGCCGGAAGGACCTCGCGGCGTACGTCGAGTCGCTCTATCCGGGACTTACCCGGCGGCTGCGGTGGGACTGGACGGACCTCCCGTCCTGGACCGAAAAGGTCCACCGAGCGCGCCCATCCATAAACCTGGCTCCGCTGGTTGGCCACGGTACGGTCCGGGTCGCCGTTTCGGGCCTCGAGGGAGGCCCGCTCTCGGCGGAGTCCGCGCTCGACGCCGAGACGTGGGTCGCCCGGTCGCTCCGCGACGGCGCCTTCGGCCTCTCCTACCGTCTCGACCAAGCCCCCGGGAGCGGCGCGGCCACGGACGAGCTGGAACCGTTCGTTCGACAGGTCGCCCGGTATGGAGCGGTCTACGCGACGCACCTACGGGACGAGGGGCTGCGGGTTCGAGAGTCGGTCGCCGAGGCCATCGCCCTCGCGGAACATTTCGGCGCTCGCCTCGAGATCTCGCACCTCAAATGCGTCGGGCGCGGCCGCTGGGGACTCGCCGCCGAACTCCTCGGGACGATCCGCGAAGCGCGGGACCGGGGGCTCGAGGTGCGCGCCGACTTCTATCCGTACGAGGCGGTCGAAAGGTCCCTTTCGTCCCTGCTTCCGCGATGGGCGACCGACGGGCCCTGGGTGGATATCGAACGACGGCTTTCCGACCCCAAGGTGCGCACGCAGATCCGTCGGGAGGTCGCGGCCGGTCTCACAGGGTGGAGCCTCGGGCCCCAGGACTTTCTTTGGCGGGACCTCGTTGTGGCGGCGGTCTCCTCCCCCGTAGGCCGTCGCTTCGCAGGCCGCAGTCTTCAGGAGATCGGGGACGACGTCCGATTGGACCCGCTCGACGTGGCGATCGACCTGTTTCTCGCAGAACGCGGCCGGGTTACCCTCCTCGTCTTCGCGATGGCGACTTCGGACGTTCGAGCGATCGAGAACGACCCCGGAACGCTCGTCGGCAGCGACGGGGTGGGGGTCTCCGTCGCGAACGACCCCCTCGAGGGCCCGCTTCACGCACGGAACTACGGAACGTTCCCGAGGTTCCTCTCCGACCTCTCCGAGCTTGGCCCGCTCGCGCTCGCCCGGGGCGTGCGCCGCGTGACCGCGCTCCCTTGCCAGCACTTCGGCATCCCGGACCGGGGGACGGTCTCGGTCGGAAGGGCCGCCGACCTGGTCGTGTGGCCGTCCGACCGGCGCGACCCTGGGCCGGACCTACGGGACCGCCCCCGGTACGCTCGCCTGTTCTCCTCGGTATGGGTCGCGGGAGAGCCGGTGGTCTACGACGGCCGCCTCACCGGCCGACGGCCCGGCCGAGTGCTCGCGCACTCGTTGCGGGAGGCTCCCGCTGTCGCCTCCTAGATCGGGCTTCGAAAATCGAGCTGCCCATAGCCCTTCTAGAGCCGGGCCGGTCCTCGAGGAACATGGGCGGAAGGCGCGTGAAAGCGACGACGGTCAGCGCGACCGTGATACCGGTGAACGCGGCGGTCTCGCTCGGAGACCGGTTCGCGAACCGATACCAAGGGCGTGCCAGTCGACGGGCCGGTCGGCC
>JASHTB010000075.1 GCA_030040775.1 Thermoplasmata archaeon
AACTTCCTCGACAAGCTGTGGATTGGGCTCGGAGGAACGTTCCCGGGGGGTCCCGCCCTCGAGCTCGAGGCGCGTCGCGGAGAGACGCTCCTGCCCCTCCCCTACTCGGTCCACGGGATGGACGTCGCCTTTTCCGGGCTGCTCACCGCGGCGCTCGCCCTCCACGCGCAGGGCGTTCCACGACCCGACCTCGCCTACTCGGTCGAGGTGACGGCGTACGCCATGCTGACCGAGATCACGGAGAGGGCCCTCGCCCACCGAAGACGCAAGGCCGTCGTGCTCGGCGGAGGGGTCGCGTGCAACGAGCGGCTCCGCTCGATGGTGAGAACGATGGTGGAGGAACGAGGGGGAACGATGTTCGCGCCCCCCCGCGCGCTCTGCGTCGACAACGGGGCCATGATCGCCTGGACGGGACACCTCGCCCATCGTGCCGGTGTTTCGGTCTCGGTGGAGTCCTCCGAAGTCCAGCCACGGCAGCGGACGGACCTGGTCGGAACGCCGTGGCGGGAGAACGGAAGCGAGGCGCTCGAGCCGACGCTCGTTCGCCCGGCCCTCGAGAGCCCTCCATGACGGTCGGACCCCCCGGGCTCAGAGTGGAGAGCGTCGACGTACTGGTCGTGGGCGCCGGTCCCGCCGGATCGACGGCGGCGGAACACCTCGCTCGGGCCGGCCACCGCGTGCTCGTGGTCGAAGAGCACCCCAAAGTCGGCGAACCGGTCCAGTGCGCAGGACTCGTTTCGAAGCGGGTCCTCGCGCTCGCGGGGTCTGATTCGTTCGTGCGGACGAGCGTCCGGGGGGCTTCGGTGTTCGGTCCGTCCCTCCGCTCCATCTCCTTTCGGGCAAGCGAACCCCGCGGGTACGTCATCGATCGGGCCGCCCTCGACGTCTTTCTCGCGGAGAAAGCCGCGCGCGCCGGGGCCGAGATCCGGACGTCAACGCGCTTCGACCGGGTCGTCGCAACCAGCTCCTCGGGCGTCACCGTAAGGCTCTCGGGGGCACCGGGGGGCCGCTCGGACGTCCAGGCCCGGCTCGTCGTCGGTGCGGACGGGGTCGCGAGCGCGGTCGCGCGAGCGTTCCGGCTGCGCCGGCCCGTAGAGATCCTGCCCGCGTTCGAGGCGGAGTTCCCGAGGAGCCCCGGCGACCCGGATTCGGTCGAGGTGTACCTCGGTCGAACGATCGCCCCGGGTCTCTTTGGCTGGTGGATCCCGGACGGCGCGGGCGGAGCTCGCGTCGGGGTCGCGGCGGATGCCGACGGCACCTCCGCGCGGACGTACTGCGGGCGACTGGTCGAGCGACTCGCCCGCCGGTTCGGCCGCGCGCTCGGCAGTCCGACCGCCTACATCGTCTCGGGGATCCCGATCGGGGCGCTCCCCGCGACCTCGGGCGACCGGGTGCTGCTCGTCGGCGACGCGGCGGCCCAGGTGAAGCCGCTCTCGGGAGGGGGGATCTTCACGGGGATGCGCTGCGCGGAGATCGCCGGGAAGGTCGCCCACGAGTCGCTCGCCCGGGACGACCTCTCCCGCTCGGCCCTTTCGGCCTACGACCACGCCTGGAGGGCCGAGCTGGGCGAGGAGTTGAGGCGCGCCCTCTACCTGCGCCGGATCTTCACTCGGCTCAACGATGCGGAGCTGGACGCGGTCGTCGAGGCTCTGAGGGGGGCGGCGAGCGAGGCGACGATCGTGGCGTTCGGCGACATTGACTTTCCGACCCACGTGGTCCGCGAGCTTCTCGGTCGGTCCCCCTCGCTCGTCCGGCTCCTCCCGAAGGCCCTGGGGGCGTGGTTCTCCTCGGGGACCTACCGGATTCCCGAGGTCGAGCCCGGGCCCCTACGGAAGTAGTACCACGCGGCGAGCCCGATGAGCACGAACGCCGAGCCAAGGACGGCGGCAAGGACCCAGTCCCACGAGGAGGACGCGACGTAGATCGTCGTCTCGGGAAGGACCCCCGAGACCCCGAGAACGGACAGGTTGAGGGTCGCACTGCCGTTCGGCAGCTCGGTCGCCGCCTTCCAGGTCGCCTCGGAGAACCAGCCGCGGGATTCGAGCCGATACATCGTGCCGTTCGAGGCAAGGTTGAAGGCGAGAGCGACCCGGATCGCGAAGGCCCCCGAGGGGGTCGAGGCGGAGCTGACGACCCCGACGGAGCCGGTCGACCGCCCGCCCGAAGCGAGCGACCCGAACGAGAGGTTCGCGTACTCCCCTGAGCTCGTCGGGGTCGTCAGGATCGGTGCGCCGGCGACCGGCGCGCTCGCTGTGTCGTTCCCCGGAAACCCGTTGAACGCGTAGACGTCGAGCGTCACGAGAACCCCGGCGATCGCGCTCGCAAGAGGGTCCGACACGGTGAGCGAGAGCGCCCCGGAGGCGCCGGGAGAGAGCGTCGGTCCGCTCAGGTTCCCCACGAAGTCGCGGTCGAGAGCGACCGGAAGGGGCGGGTACCCGGTCGCCCGGGCGGGCGCCGGAACCGCGAGAACGGCAGCGATGGTGAAGAGGACGGCGAGCGCGACCACCCGGGCCCGAGAAGCCACGAGGGTACGGACGACCCGTTCAGCCACCGGATTCCTCGGGATACCGTCCGCTCTCCGCGAGCGCGACGAGCCTCCGGATCCGTTTGATCGTCTCGATTCGTCCGCGCCGTCCGCGGGTGCCGAGGAGACCGGGAAGAGCCCGCGACCGCCCGGGTCCGAGAACGCTCGCCTTGTACAGGGCGCGCGCGAGCGCCCGGGGTCGACCCGTGAGCTCGATCGCATCGAGGTCGGCCCGGACCTCCTCCCTTCGGGTGAGCGAGTTCGCGAAGTAGGCGAGCACCGGGTCCCAACGCATCATGCGGGCGAGCGTGCGGAAGAACGTGAGGTACCGTCCGTCTAGCTCCCGGATGTGACCGAGCTCGTGTGCGACGACCGCCTCCGCTTCGTTCGGAGTGAGGCGGGAGAGGAGCCCGTCGGAGAGGAGGATGACCTCCCGGCGGCGCTTTCCATCTCCTTGGGTCGGTTCGAACAAAGTGAACGTGAACGCGTCGGCCTTCTGCGAGCGGAACGCGAGCAACGTCATCGAGGCCGCCGGGCGCTTAAGGTTCGGGGGCCAGGGGATCTCCCGGGTCTTCAACAGGCGAAGGAAGCCACGGCCGACCGCCTGATTGATGACGAACGCCGCGAGGAATACCCCGAACGCGCCGACCGTGCCGAACACCCAGAAGACGAGGAACCGGGTTTCGAACAGCGTCAGGGGAGACTTCAGGAGCTCGACGACCGCGGGGACCCCTCCGTTCCCGAGCACCCAGAGAAGGACCGTGGTCGCGAGGACGGCCCAGGTGGCCAGGAAGACGGCGGCGAGGCGAAACACGGTCGGGGAGGTCGGGCGCCGATAGGTGACCCAGAGTCCGGCCCCGACCCCGACCCAGGCAAGGACGGGAAGGTAGGCGACTCCGAGAAGAGCGCCGGACATCGACCTAAAACGCCGCTCAGTCGAGACCGAGCTGTCGCCTCAGCGCCCGCTCCTCCGACGGGTTGAGCTTCGCGATCTCCTCGTTCAGGTGCACGACCCCCGCGGGGCCGAACATGGCCACGACCCCCTTGAGGAGATTCACGAGGTATTTCTGCTCGACGGCACCGGGCCGGTAGACATACCGCTCGCCCCCCCGGCAGCTCTCGCGGCGGCGCTTGACGAGCCCCTTGTCGAAGAGACGGGAGAGAATGGTCGCGACCGTCGTGTACGCGACGCGAATGCCTCGACGTTCGAGGTCCTTTCGAACCTCCCGTGCCGGGGCCTCCTCGAGCGCCCGCAGCGAGATGAGGACCTCGGACTCGAGCGAACCGAGCATCGGTGGGACGGAGAGAACCAGAGGGGGTGCTCCTTAACAGATACGGACCACAAGAACGGACCAGTTCGTACCGAACGCACCCCCGGCGGCCCAGCGCGGGAGAGGCCCTGGCGGTCGTCCTGACCGAGAAGACTAAGGCTTCGGCCCTGTTCGGCGGGGCGATGGCGGTCTCCGCAGGACAGCGGGAGAGCATCCTCGACCTGGTCGGCAATACGCCGACCATTCCCTTGCGCCGGGTCACTTCCGGCCTCCCCTATCGGGTGCTCGCCAAGCTCGAGTACCTGAATCCCGGCGGTTCGGTCAAGGACCGGATCGGGGCGAGCATGATCGAGGAGGCCGAGCGCGACGGACGCTTGAAGCCGGGCGGAACGATCGTCGAAGCGACCAGCGGCAACACGGGGGTCGGACTTGCCCTGGTCGCCGCGGTTCGCGGCTACCGCATCGTGTTCGTCATCCCGGACAAGATGAGCTCGGAGAAGATCCGCCTTCTGCGGGCCTACGGGGCCCGGGTGGTCGTGACCCCGGCCGGGGTCCCTCCGGAGCACCCGATGAGCCACTACTCGGTCGCCCGACGGCTGGCCTCTGAGATACCGGACGCCTACTACCCCAACCAGTACGAGAACCAGGGGAACCCCGAGGCCCACTACCGCTCCACGGGGCCCGAGATCGACCGCGACGCGGGACCGTCGCTCGGCGCGGTGGTCGGGACGGTCGGCACCGGGGGCACGATGAGCGGCGTCGGCCGCTACTTCAAGGAGCGGCGTCCGGCCGTGCGAATCGTCGCGGTCGACCCCGCGGGCTCGGTCCTCGGCCCGTACTTCCGCACCCGAGTGCTCCCCAAGGCGGTCCCGTACCAGGTCGAGGGGATCGGGGAGGACATGATCCCGAAATCGATCCACTTCCAGTACCTGGACGAGTTCGTCGAGGTGAACGACCGCGAGTCGTTCCTGATGGCCCGGCGGCTAGCCCGCGAAGAGGGCCTCTTCGTCGGGGGCTCGGCCGGCTCGGCCGTTGCGGGGGCGGTCCGCTGGCTGACGAGTCGTCCGCTCCCCGAGGAGGCGACCGTGGTCGTCATCCTACCGGATTCGGGAGACCGGTACCTTTCGAAGTTCTACTCGGACGACTGGATGCGCGAGAAAGGGTTCCTCGACGTCGGGTCGACCGCGCGGGCACTTCTGGCGCGCAAGGAGCCGACTCCCGCGATCGTCGCCGTCGACCCGACGACGGTCGTGCGGGACGCGCTCGCGCTCCTGCGACATCACGGGATCTCACAAATGCCCGTCCTGGCGGGCCAGACGAACGCCGGAAGCTTCCAAGAGGAGGAGGTCCTCCGCTCGAGCCTCGCCGACGAGACGGTGCTGGAACGGTCGGTCGCCCAGGTGCTCTCCCCTCCGTTTCCCGAGGTGCCGGCCGACGCGCCGGTATCCGAGGTGCTGCACCGTCTCAAGGAGGAACGCGCCGTCCTGGTCCGGGACACGGCGACCAACGCTCCGATCGGCGTCCTCACCCGCCACGACCTGGTCGGGTTCCTCTCGGAGGAAGGGGGAAGCCGTGCGGTTTGACACGCGCCTCATCCACGAGGGCCAGAGCCCCGACCCGCTCACCGGCGCCGTGAACGTCCCGATCTACCTATCGAGCACGTTCCGACAGTCGGCGCCGGACGTGCACCAGGGCTACGTCTACAGCCGTTCGGGTAACCCGACGCGCGCGGCCCTCGAGAAGACCCTCGCCGCTCTCGAAGGCGGACGCGCGGGGCTTGCCTTTTCTTCCGGTCTCGGAGCCCTCGCCACCCTCCTCGAGGCCTACCCGAGCGGGAGCCGGATCGTCTCGGAGGTCGACCTCTACGGGGGCACCTGGCGGCTCTTCGAGCACCACCGCAGGCAGTTCGGGCTCCGGGTCGAGTACGTCGACATGCGCCGCCTCGACCGCGTGAGAGCCGCGCTCCGCGAGAAGACCGACCTCGTCTACCTCGAGACCCCGACCAACCCGCTTCTACGGATCGTCGACATCTCGGCCGTCGTCCGCCTCGCCCGGGCCGCGCACGTCCCGGTAGCCGTCGACAACACCTTTGCGACCCCCGCGCTCCAGCGGCCGCTCGAGCTCGGGGCCGACATCGTCCTTCACTCCATGACCAAGTACCTCGGCGGCCACTCGGACATCGTCGGTGGGGCGCTCGTGGTACGGGGCGCGAAGGACGCGGAACAGCTGGCCTGGCTGCAGAACGCGGTGGGGGCCGTCCCGAGCCCGTTCGACTGCTTCCTCGTCTTGCGGGGAATCCACACGCTGGGCGTCCGGATGAGAGCCCACGGCGCGAGCGCGGCCGCGGTCGCCGAGGTCCTCGAACGGCACCGCAAGGTCCGCGCGGTCCACTATCCGGGGCTCTCGAGCCACCCCGAGCACGCCCTCGCTCGGCGCCAGATGGACGGCTACGGAGGGATCGTGAGCGTCGAGATTCCAGGAGGAACGAGCGCCGTCCTCCGGTTCTTGAGTCATCTCAAGGTGTTCACCCTGGCGGAAAGCCTCGGCGGGGTCGAGTCGCTGGTCGACCACCCGGCGACCATGACGCACGCGAGCGTCCCTCGCGCGGAGCGGGAGGCCCACGGTGTCACGGAGGGTCTCGTGCGCCTCTCCTGCGGGATCGAGGACCCCGCGGACCTCGCGGACGACGTGCGCTCGGCGCTCGGGGCGGTCTAGCGATGCGCCGATTCACGCTCTACGACTCGATGACGCGCGAGGTGCGCGTCTTCGCGCCGATCGCGCCTCCCCGCGTCGGAATGTTCGTCTGCGGTCTCACGCCGTACGACGAGGCGCACGTCGGGCACGCTCGGACGTTCGTTTTCTTCGACGTGGTCGCGCGGGCGCTCCGCCGCTGGGGCTACCGGGTGTTCTACGTCCAGAACGTGACGAACCTCGACGACAAGGTCATCGCCCGGGGCGCCGAGCTCGGCGAGGAACCGCTCGCCCTCGCGGAGAGGAACTTTCTCCAGTGGCGGGCCGATTCGGAGCGGCTCGGGATCCGGTCCGTCGGCTACTATCCCTACGCCACCGACTACGTCCCGGAGATCCTCTCGCAGATCCAGACCCTCATCGACCGCGGCTACGCTTACCCCGCCGACGGCTCGGTCTACTACTCGGTCGGGAAGTTTGGGTCGTACGGCCGGCTCTCCGGGCAGCGGACCGAGTCCCTTCGGCCCGGCGCCCGGGTCGAGGTCGACCGGTCGAAGCGCTCGCCCGAGGACTTCGTGATCTGGAAGGCCACGACCCCGGGGGAGCCGAGCTGGGAGAGCCCGTGGGGGCCGGGCCGGCCCGGTTGGCACATCGAAGACACCGCGATCACCCTACGGCTGTTCGGCCCGCGGTACGACCTCCACGGCGGGGGGATCGACCTGATCTTCCCCCACCACGAGGCGGAGATCGCCCTCGCCGAGGCCGCGACCGGGGAGTCACCGCTCGTGAACTACTGGATGCACAGCGGGATGCTCAACCTGGGCGGGGAGAAGATGTCGAAATCGCTCGGGAACGTCGTCTCGCTCTCGGAGGCTCTCGACGAGTTCGGACCGAACGTCCTGCGCCTGTTCTACCTGAATGCCCACTACCGAAGTCCCCTCGACTTCGTGAAGGGAAAGAGCCTCGAGGAGGCGCGCGAGGCGTATGCCCGGCTCGCGCTGCCCGCCGACCGGATGGCGGGGGTCCTCTCGCGGGGAAGCGGAGACCGATCCGGGACGGAGCTATCCGAGGCGCTCGCCAAGGAAGCCGAATCGCTGGTCGACCGACTCGACGCGACGCTCGCGGAGGACTTCAACACGCGGGAGGCGATCGCCCTCCTCTTCGGTTGGACCCGGAGGCTCGTCGCGGAGCTCCCCCGTCTCGATTCGTACTCGACCGACGCCCTGAGCGACCTTTACGGACCGTACGCCTGGGCGGAGGAGGTCCTCGGCCTCTTCGTTCGGGGGCCGGAAGAGCGCGCGGGGGCTTGGGAGAAGCTCGTGCCGATCCTGGTCTCGGCCCGGGCTCGGGCCCGGGCCCGCGGGGATTTCGTCGAGGCCGACCGGATCCGCGGCGAGCTCGCGGCGGCCGGAATTCGGCTGGAGGACGATGCCTCGGGGACCCGCTGGGAGTTCGCGGGGCCCAACCCCTAAGGGAGCCAGCGTGCGCGGATTCGGCTTCTCCGAGCACGGCGGACTCGACCGCCTCTCGTTCGTCGAAGTGCCCGAGCCCGAACCCGGAACGGACGAGGTTCGGATTCGGGTCCACGCGGCGGGGTTCAACCGTCTCGACCGGTTCACGCTCGGCGGGATCCCCGGGGTCACGGTGGACCTACCCCACGTGCTCGGCTCTGACGGGGCGGGCACGGTCGACCGCGTCGGCGACCAGGGGCACGACCTGCGCGTCGGCGAGCGGGTCCTGCTGAATCCGGGAATCTGGGACGGTACCTGCGAGGCGTGTCGTGCTCACCAGGAAGCGTTGTGTCGCAACTATCGGATCGTGGGGGAACACACGCAAGGGACCGCGACCGAGTTCGCGGTCGTCCCGCGGCGAAACGTCCGTCCGCTGCCGGGTCGCCTGTCGTTCGCGGAAGGAGCCGCGGTCCCCCTGGTCTTCGAGACCGCCTGGCGAGCCCTCAAGACCGTCGGAGAGGTCCGTGCGGGCGACCGGGTCGCGATCGTCGGGGCCGGGGGAGGAGTCGCGACGGCCGCGGTTCAGGTCGCGAAGCTCCTGGGCGCGAGCGTCGCGGTCGTCTCCCGTTCCCCCGACAAGGGCGAGCGGGCTCTAGCGCTCGGCGCCGACGCCTTCCTTCCGATCGACGACGACCATCCGCTCGACCGGGTCCTTTGGCAGTGGACCGAAAAGAAGGGGGTCGACCTGGTCTTCGATTCCGTCGGGGGCCCCACGCTCGCCCGCTCCGTCCGGGCGACGGCACGAGGTGGACGGGTGGTGGTGATCGGGGCGACCGCGGGTCCGACGGTCGATCTGGACATCCGGACCCTATTCTGGCGCCAGGCGTCGATCCGGGGGAGCACGATGGCCGGGCCCACCGAGTTCGACGAGGTCCTGAGCCACCTGGCCGACGGCCGACTCCGACCCGTGGTCGATTCCGTCGTCCCGTTCGAGCGGGCGGCCGAGGCGTTAAAGCGGTTCGATGCACCCGACCTTTTCGGAAAGATCGTGGTTTCTCTCCTCCCCGGCTGAGCCGCTGCCGACGGGACCGTTTTCTTCTCCTTTTCTCCCGAATTTCGAGGGCACCCTTAAATAGGGGAACCCGGCCTTTCTTTCGCTTGTGAACCGTTCATTGGGACGTCCCTCTCGCTCCGGGGGATGGCGAAGCCGGAGCCCAGACCGAACGTATGGGATGGGGGTCGTCGTCCTCCTGGTCGTCCTGGCCCTGGTGGGGACGGTCGGCCTTCTTGTCCTCTCCCACCCCGCAGGGAGCGCTACCCCGGCCTCTTCCTCCGCGATCTCCTTGCTCTCCCCGCCCCCGGCGACGACGGTCGCCGCCGCGAAAGCGGTCCCGGCCTCCTCCCCGGCCGACGACCCGGTGACCCACGGCGACCTCGTCGTCACGTCCGGCCAGACGGTCATTCTCCAACCGAGCGTCGCGGGTAAGACGTACTACCAGGGCGGAAACATCACGGTCGAATCCGGCGGGACCCTCATCGTGCGGGACGTGACCCTCTCGTTCGTGGAGTACGTCTCCAACACCGGAACCCCCGAAGAGCGCCTTTCTCATATCTACCACTTTGACGACGCGGGAACCGTCTCCTTTGTCAACGCGACCCTGACGACCGACGTGGAGGTGATCAACGCCTACGCGAAGCTCAACGTCTCGGTCACGGGCGTGATGACCCTCGCGAACACGACCTTCTCCTACCCAGGATGGCTCTGGATCGACGGGGCCGGCGCGGACGTGACCCTGAACTCCTCCGCGATCACCTGGAACCCCATCGTCGCCTCACTGAGCGAGCTTTCGAACATCTACGGCGACACCCTCTGGGCCCCGACCATCTTCGTGCTCGGCGGCGCCCATCTCAACCTGTTCTCGAGCGTGATAGAACACACCTACGCCGACAACACGATCACCTACGGCTACGCCCGCCCGACGTCCCTCGAGAACACGGTCGCCGACACCGTCACGTCCGGCACCCCCGACGACGCCGTCGTGACCGGCCCGGCCGATTCGGCCAACCTCACGCTCGACTGGTCGTACCCGGCCGCGGGGGCCGCGAGCGGTTACGTCTGGGTCTCCTGGAGCGGCACCTCCAGCACAACCGCCACCACCGCCGTGAGCGTCTCCTATGACGGCACGGTCTACGCCCTCGGTACGATCACGATCCCGTCCGCGGGCAGCGGTACCACCGAGTTCTCGCTCCCGGCAGGGCTTCTGACCCAGATCACCGGGGGCGGCATGCTGGACTACCTCAACTACTCGTTCGGGGACCTGGTGGTCGTCGAGACCTCGCTCAGTTCGGGGACCAACGCCACCGTCGACCAGTCGGGGTTCCAGCTGAACACCACCGGCCCCGCCTACAATGACTACGTGAGCGGCGCCGGTTCGCAGCTCTCGGCCATCGACTCGACCCTCGACTTTAGCTGGGCCCTGCCGAGCGCGGGCGCGTACTCCCAGGCCACGGTCTATCCCTGGAACTCCCAGAAGCTCATCTTCACCGACGGCTCGACGGGCCATCTCGCGAACATCACGACGTTCGCCGCGATCCCCGGCGTCTTCAGCGCCTCCGCGATCGTTCCGGACGCTTCGAGCCAGGTCTACTTCTACCGGTGGGCCGAGTTCAACGTCACGGGCCGCGACGGGCTCTTTGCGGTCGAGAACGCCAGCGTCGCCGCCTACTACGCCTACAACTCGAACCAGGCGAACAACGTCACCGCGAACGGACTCAACGCCATCGCCACCGCCGACCCCGCCCTCTGGGGTTACGTCCAGTACTGGGACAGCCTGCACGGCGTCTCCTCCTACGCCAAGGCGAACTCGCTGGGCCAGGCGTTCGTTCTCCTCGCCTCCAGCAACCTCACCGGCCCGACCCTCCCGGACGGCACCTTCCTCGGCGGCTATCATGTCGGCATCTTCGTCCCATCGGCGTCGGTCGCGGGCCGCTGGTTCAACTGGTCGGTGAGCCCGTACCCCCAGGGCGTCGCCAACCAGTCGTTCCGCTACGGCGGGCCGGACTTCGGCCCCGCGCAACAGTTCCAGGACTACTTCGGAGCGATGACCCTCGCGGCGCCGGTGGTCACCGCGAACGGTACCGCCACCGCGACGGTGCGCCTCGGCCAACTTCTCGGCTTCGAGATGTCAGGGACCGATGCCGGGACCGCGACGATCACACAGGTCGGCGGCGCGGCCTACTACAACGACTCGGGGATCGGAACCCCGGTCGCCACGTTCAGTGCGCCGGGACTCTCGCTCACGGCCCCGGGCCAGAAGTTCGCCTTCAATCTGACCTGGCTCATGAACGACTCGGTCACGGGTCTCAACGGCACCTTCCCCCACACGTTCCTCGTCGAGCTCGAGTGGAACAACAACCACGCGGCCGCGGCGGGGGGGATCGTCGGAGCGGACGTCCTCGTGACGATCGAGCCGTCGACCGTGACGCTCGCCGCGGTCGTGACCACCGCGCCGACGACGCTCAACCTCGCCGACCAGTACATCACGTCCGGCACGGTCCACTATAACGGTACCCAGGCGGCTACGGTCACCCTCTGGGCGAGCCCGACCTCGGGCGCGGCCCCCGTGGCGGTCGGAGTCGGCCGCTCGCTCGCCAACCAGCACTTCTCGATCGACTGGTTCGCTCCGCTGAGCCTCTACCTCTCTCCCGGGACGTCCTACACCCTCTCCGTGAACGCGACGTACAACCACGTCTCGGCGGTCTACATCTTCCCGGGGACCTACTCGGTCCCGGCGCCGTCGGCGCCCGCGAAGTTCATCCTGTACCAGAAGTTCTTCGGTCTCCCGCTCTGGGAATGGCTCGTCATCGCCGCGATCGTCGTCGCGGCGATCCTCGCCTTCCTCTTGGTCGCCCGCCGGACCGCGGCGGGAAAGCTGGTCGAGTGCGGCGAGTGCGGCAACCTGATCCCGGAGACCGCGACCGTCTGTCCGAAGTGCGGCGCAGAGTTCGAAAAGGACCTCATCCGCTGCAGCCGCTGCGCCTCCACGATCCCCGCGGACTCGAAGGTCTGTCCGGAATGCGGTGCCCAGCTCCTCGGTAAGCCCGGCGAGGCCGAAGCCGACCCGGAGCGCCAGGGGTACGACGACTTCACCCAGAAGTACCGCGCCGAGGCGAAGCGCGAGCTCGGCGAGAACTACACCGAGAGCGCGTTCTGGGACTGGTGGAAGCGCCAGCCGACCTACACCTCGTTCAGCCAGTGGAAGCTCCAGCAGAGCCAGG
Source organism: Thermoplasmata archaeon (assembly GCA_030040775.1). Lineage (GTDB taxonomy): Archaea > Thermoplasmatota > Thermoplasmata > Lutacidiplasmatales > UBA184 > Lutacidiplasma. The sequence goes on from JASHTB010000075.1 coordinate 12,213, forward strand.
GAGCCCCCCGACCCGGCATGGCGGCGCCCCCGGCGGGGACCGAGACGGCCCCCACGGTGCCACGCCCGCCGGCCCGCGGCGGGGGAGGAGCCCCGCCCGCCGGCGGCATGGCCGCCGCGGCGGCCCCGATGGCCCCTCTGCCCTACGCCCCGGGGGGCATGACCGCTCCTCCGGCCGCCCCCGCGCCCGCAGGTCCGTCGAACCTGAAGCCGTGCCCGAACTGCGGGAAGGAGATCCCCCCCGAGTACCTCGTCTGTCCGTTCTGCGGCGCGGTGACCCAGTAGCGGGCTCTCGCCCGTCAAGAACCCTTTCCCTCCCCTTCTCTTTATCCCGCCGAGAGCTTGGGCGGGCCGTTCGACGATGAAGGGGGACGTCGACCGGGGTCTGCTCAAGATCGATTGGGCCCGACGCCACATGCCGGTCCTCGAAGGCGTCCGGCGGCGTTTCGAGGGCGAGAAGCCGTTCCGTGGGCTCACGCTCTCGGCGGTCCTTCATGTCGAGGCGAAGACGTGCGCCCTGGCCCTGGCGCTGAAAGCGGGGGGCGCGGACCTGCATCTCGCCGCTAGCAATCCCCTCTCGACCGACGACGACCCGGTCGCAGCCCTGCGGGAATACGCGATCGACGTGCGCGCCGAGAAGGGCGAGTCGATCGCCGACTACCGGGCCGGGATCCAGGCGATGCTGGACGCGGACCCCGACGTCATCCTCGACGACGGGGCGGACCTGGTCGCGCTCGTCCACACGACCCGTCGCTCGCGCGGCAAGGTGCGCGGCTCGACCGAGGAGACGACCACCGGCGTCACGCGCTTACGGGCTCTCGAGCGGACCGGTCGCCTCCTCTTCCCGGCGGTCGACGTGAACGACGCCGAGATGAAGCACCTGTTCGACAACCGCTACGGCACAGGGCAATCGACGGTGGACGGGATCCTTTCCGCGACCAACCTGCTCATCGCGGGCAAAGTCTGCGTGGTCGCCGGCTACGGCTGGTGCGGGAAAGGGGTCGCGGCGCGCCTGCGTGGGATGGGCGGGGACGTCGTGGTGACCGAGGTCGACCCGGTCCGGGCGATCGAGGCGCGAATGGACGGCTTCCGGGTCGAGCCGATGCTGGACGCCGCGGCCGAGGCCGACCTCATCGTGACGGTCACGGGCTCTACCGGGGTCGTCCGAGACGAGCATTTCCGAGTACTGAAGGACGGCTGCCTGCTCGCGAACGCGGGCCATTTCGACGTCGAGGTCTCCCGGCGGGCGCTCGAGGGGATGGCCGAGAGCCACGGGACCGCCCGCCCGAACGTCGAAGAGTACCGGTTCGCCGATGGGCGGCGGGCGTACCTGCTCGCGGAGGGGCGGCTCGTCAACCTCGCGGCCGGCCAAGGCCACCCGGTCGAGATCATGGACCTCTCGTTCGCCCTCCAAGCGCTGAGCGCCGAGCACCTCGCGAAGGAGGGTCAGTCGATGGAGCCGCGGGTCCATCCGGTGCCGCGGTCGATCGACCGCTCGGTCGCGGAAGCGGCCCTCGCGCCGATGGGGGTCCGGATCGACTCGTGGACGGACGAACAGCGGAAATACGCGGAGGAGTGGGAGGGAGGTACATCATGAGCGAGACGAAGGTGCCGAGCGAGCTCCACTACACGAAGACCCACGAGTGGGTCAAGGTCGACGGCGAGGTCGCGACGGTGGGAATCACCGACCACGCCCAGTCCCAGCTGACCGACATCGTCTTCGTCGACCTGCCCCAGGCGGGCAAGGCCGTGACGAAGGGCGCGAGCGTCCTCGTCCTCGAGTCGGTCAAGACCGTCGCGGACGTCTACGCTCCCGGGAACGGAACGGTCAGCGAGGCGAACGCGGAGCTGAAGTCGCATCCGGAGCTTGTCAACCAGGACCCGTACGGGAAGGGTTGGCTGTTCCGGATGAAGCTCGCCGGCCCGATCGACCCTCAGGGACTTCTGAACGCGGAGGCCTACCGCGCTCACGTCGCCTCGGGCGCGTGAGCCCGGGGGCTCTCGTCCGCTACTTCCCCTGGAACTTCGGCGGGCGCTTCTCGAGGAACGCCCGCATCCCCTCGGTGCGGTCCTCCGTCCCGAACGTGTGGCCGGCGCTCTCGGCCTCGAGGTGGAGGGCCGCCGCGAGCGAGGCGTCCATCCCCCGGTCGATCACCTGCTTGATCCAGCGGACACCGAGCGGGGCCCGGCTCGCGATCAGCTCCGCGAGCCCCTGGACCTCCTCCCGGGCGCTCGCTAACGGGACGACCTTCGCGACGAAGCCGATCCGGTACCCCTCCTCCGCACTTACCGGCACTCCTGTGAACGTGAGCAGTTTCGTCTTCGCCCGGCCGATAAGCCGCGTGAGCCGGGTCGCCCCGCCCATCCCCGGATGGATCCCCACCGTCACCTCGGGAAGACCGAGGAGGGCACCCTCGGTGGCGACGATGAAATCGGCCGCGAGGGCGAGCTCGAGACCCCCGCCGAGGGCGTAGCCTTCCACGAGGGCGATCACGGGCGCCGGGAACCGCTCGATCCGCTCCGCGACGCGCTGACCGAGAAAGCCGAACTCCACCCCTTCGGAGAACGATTTGCGCTCCATCTCGGCGATGTCGGCCCCGGCGGCGAAGACCGGGGAGGAACCGGCGAGGACCACGACCCTCACCTCCCGTTCTCCTTCGAGCGACCGGAACGCTTCTTCGAGCTGACGGAACAGGAGCGAGTTGAGGGAGTTCAGCGCCTCGGGGCGGTCGAGGAGGACCCACGCGACCGGACCCCGCCGCTCGACCCGAACGTACGCGAGCGGCCAATCGCGCTCGCCTCGACGCACCCGGTCCTTGAGCTCGTTCGAGACCGGGAAGTTACCGGGCCAGCGCTTCGCGTACTCCTCCACGAGAACGAGACCTTCCGCGAGCCCGAACGTCGAGAGCTGGGCGAACGGACCGAGCCGCCGGCGGAGCCCGACCGTCGCGCCTCGGTCGACCGCCTCCGGAGAGGCGACCCCCTCCTCGACCAGGCGCGTCGCGATGCCGAAGGTGAGGCCGAGGAGGCGGCGCCGAACGGCCGCCTTCTTCTCCGGCTCGACGGGCGTCTCCTTCCAGGCCCAGGGCGAACCCGAGCGGAAGTGGGACTCGAGGAGGCTCGCGGGAGCGTAGGCCGGTCCGAACGCCCGGTAGAGGGAAGACTCGGAGTGGAAGGCGATCGGGATCCCGGTGACGTTCATCAGCTCGAACGGGCCGAGCGTCGCCCCGAAGAGCTCGCGCCCGACCTCCTCGACCGTCGCCAGGCTCGCGACCTCTTCCTCGACGAGGCGGGCCGCCTCGTTCAGGTACGGAACGAAGAAGCGGTTCACGCAGAACCCCGCCGAGTCCGCGGTGCGGATCGGGATCTTCCGAAGGCGGTAGCAGAACCGTTCGAGCTCGGCGAGGGTCCGTTCGGAGGTCGTTTTGCTTCCGATGACCTCGACGAGCCGGTTGATCGCTGCCGGATAGAAGAAGTGGAGGCCGGCGAACCGCTGCGGGTGCGGGAGCACCTCGGAGAGCGCGGCGACCCGAAGGGAGGAGGTGTTGGTCGCGACGATCGTGTCGGCGCGGACGAACGGTACCATCTCCTCGAAGAGGGCGCGCTTCACCGTCTCCTCCTCGAAGACCGCTTCGATGACCAGGGCGGCGCCGTTCACGGCTTCGGCGAGGTCCGTCCCGAACGCGACCCGACCGAGAATCTCCTCCCGACGGGCCGCGGTCATCTTCTTCCGCTGGATCGCCCCTTGGAGCATCCTCTCGAGGAGCCCTCGTCCTCGCTCGATCGCCTCCGAGTCCACGTCCCGAACCCGGACGGAGAAGCCGGCTTCGGCGCACGCCTGCGCGATGCCGCTGCCCATGTTCCCACCCCCGAGCACGGCGACCGGACCGGTCGAGCGCAGGGAAGGAGCCGACATCGTACCCGTTCCGAGGAACCCGCCGGTTCCGCGGTCGCGAAGGAGAGGGGCCGGGTATAAACAGTTCCGCCAGCGGCCGCACCGTGGGGGGTCGACCGGACGGACCGAGGAACTCCTTTAGATATCCGGCAAATCCCCGGCCGTGGCCTCCGACCTGGTCGAGCTCGCGACCGAGGGCGCGCTCGAGGCCGAGCGGCAGTTCGTCCTGACGTTGGGTGGCTTTGCCCTCGAGATGCCCGGGGCGACCCTCGTGACCCACGAGAAGCTGCCCGTTCCGCGGTTCAACTTCGTGCAGGAGCTCGGGGTGGGCCGTGAGCGCCAGACTTCCTTCTTCGAACGCGCTCTCGACCACTACTTCCAGCGCGCGCTCCGGCCCACGTTCCGGGTGCCGACCCCCGTCCCGGACCACGTGGACGCCGGGCTGCGCCGGTTCGGCTTCCGACCGCGGGCCGCTCCGCTCGTCCTGATGCTGTCGAGCGGTGCCTCCCCGCCGACTCTCACCGGAACCGTCGAGGTCCGGCCCGCCGTCCCTTCCGAGGTCGACCTGGTCGCCTCGTTCTGGGCGTCTGAACGAGAGCGGCCGGAGTTCCGAACCGCCCTCGAGGTCGCGTGGGTACATCCGAACCCGCATGAGGAACTGCGTCCCCTGTTCGCGACCCTCAACGGTCGCGTCGTCTCTTCCGCCATCTTGTACCGGTTCCGCACGTCGGCTGGGATCCACGCCGTGGCGACCACGCCGAGCGCCCGCGGTCTGGGGGCGGCCTCCGACCTCGTCTCGTACGCCCTGCGAGAGAACCCCGCGGGTCCGGGAGTCCGCTACTCGATCTTCGCCGACTCGGCACGCCTCGAGACCCGCCTGGAAAAGCTCGGCTTCCGACGGGCGCGCGTGTTCCAGGAGTACGAACTCCCGGCGGGCGCGGAGCTCGCGCTCCCTCCGCCTGGCCCTCCCGGCCCGCCCCGCTGGCGGCCCAAGACCCGGACGGGCCCTCCCGCGGCCTAGAGAAGTCCCCTTCGCGCCCGTCCCGGGCTACTAGGCACGGGCCCGCAGGCCCTGAAGTTTCATCCGCTCCTCGAGCGAGGCGATCGTGCGGATCGTCGGGAGGACCGTGTCGGCGTTCAGCGAGATCGAGTCGATTCCCTCGCGGACGAGGAACTCCGCGAACTCGGGATAGACGCTCGGCCCCTGGCCGCAGATCCCGACGGTCCGACCCTCGGCATGGGCGCCCTCGATCAGGAGGGCGATCGCGCGCTGGACCGCCGGGTCGCGCTCGTCGAAGTACCCCATCCGCCCGAGGGTCTCGGAGTCCCGGTCCGCGCCGAGGACGAGCTGGGTAAGGTCGTTCGACCCGATCGAGAACCCGTCACAGTGCTTCGAGAACTCGCGGGCGAGGAGGACGGTCGACGGGACCTCGGCCATGAGGTAGAGCTGAAAGTCCCTCGACCGGCGGAGTCCTTCGGCGCGCATCATCTCCGCGATCTCCTCTAGCTCCCAGGTGTTCCGGACGAACGGGAGCATCACCATCGCGTTCTTCATGCCGAGGTCGGTCCGTACCCGGCGGATCGCCTCGAGCTCGGCGAGGAACGCCGGTTTGTACACCGGGCTGATGTAGCGCGAGCAGCCCCGCCAGCCGATCATCGGGTTCTCCTCGGGCGGCTCGAACTCCTCGCCGCCCGGCATGCCGCGGTACTCGTTGGTCTTGAAGTCGGACGTGCGGACGATCACCGGGCGCGGATGGAACGCCTGGCAGACCTTGCCGATCCCTTCCGAGAGGCGGCGGACGAGCTCGTCCTTCTTGCCCTTCTTGAGAAGCGCGAGCGGATGCTCTCGGATGTGGGCCGTGAAGATGAACTCGATACGGAGTAGGCCCACGCCCGACACCGGAAGCCGAGCGTACTCCTCCGCCTTTTCGGGGACGCCGACGTTGACGTAGATCTTGGTCGCTGTAACCGGTACCCCGCCGTGGCCGTGCGCGACAGCCGCCCCCGAGGGAAGCGGTTCCGCGGCCGTTGCGGCCGAGGCCGCCATCGGCCTACCCTTCACGACGGCTCCCAGGAAGACGACCCCGGTCTTTCCGTCCACCGTCACCTCCATTCCGTTCGAGAGTTTCGTCGTCGCCTCACGCGTGCCCACCACGCAGGGAACCCCGAGCTCGCGCGAGACGATCGCCGCGTGGCAGGTCATTCCGCCCTCGTCCGTCACGATCGCTGCCGAGCGCGACATCGCTGGGACCATGTCCGGCGTCGTCATGCTGGTGACCAGGATCTCGCCCGCACGCAGCTCGTCCATCTCTTTTGCGTCCTTCAACAGCCGGACGGCCCCAACGGCGACCCCGGGACTCGCCCCGAAGCCGCGAAGGATCGGGCCCTTTTCGGCCGCCGTCTCTCCCGCGGCCGACGCGCCAGCGCCGGTCGCGCCCGGCGCGGTCGAGGTCGGGATCGTCGTCACGGGCCGGGCCTGGACGATGAAGAGCGAACGGTCGTCCCCGCACCACTCGACGTCCATCGGCCGTCGGTAATGCGATTCGATAAGTCGCGCGAGCGAGACGAGGCGGTGCAGTCGATGGTCGGAGAGTTTCTGCGCCTTCCGTTCGGCCGCCGGGACCTCTTCACGCCGATTCCCTCCCCCCTCGGCCCGGACGACCCGTATCTTCTGCTCGGATATCTGCTTGTGGACGATCTTCTGCGTCGCGCCGTCGATCACGTAGTGGTCGGGCGTGACCTCGCCCCCGACCACGGCCTCGCCGAGGCCGTAGCCCGCCTCGACGATCATGTGATTCTCCCCGGTGTTCGGGTCCCGGGTGAACAGGATTCCGCTGACGGTCGCGTCGACCATCTTCTGAACAAGGACCGCGAGACGGACGGTCGCGTGGTCGAATCCCTTACGTTGCCGGTAGACGAGAACCCTCGGGGTGAACAGCGAGCCCCAGCACTGGCGGATCGCCGTCAGGACGTTCTCGGTACCGGTGACGTTCAGGTAGGTCTCCTGGAGACCCGCGAACGAGGCGCCTTCGAGGTCCTCGGCGGTCGCGCTCGACCGCACGGCCGAATAGCGAACCGAGAAGCGACGGACATACGATTCGTACGCCTCCGCGACCGTCTCGCGCAGGGACGGGGGGAACTCGGTCGTCTCGAACGCGGCGCGAATGCGCTTCGAAGCGGTCTCGACGGTCTCGCCGTGGCTCGGGTCGATGCTCGCGAGCGCGGCGGGGATCTCGGTCTTGAGACCGGTCGCGTCCACGAACGCCTGGTAGGCTTCGGTCGTCACGACAAACCCCGGTGGGATCGGAAGACCCTGCCGGACGAGCTCCCCGAGCTTCGACGCCTTGCCCCCTACCTGGGGGCGGTCGGAGTCCGAGACGTCCGCGAGGTCGACGATGAAGGCCATGCGGACCCCCATCACTCGCTCCCGCGCTCGAGGACCCAGGCCGTGAGGTCCGAACTCGGGGAATACGGATGGACGACGTGCCGGTCCACGACGCGAAAGGAACCGTGAGCGGCGAGCGCGTCCACGATACCCTCCGACCTCTTTCCGAGGTCGCTCCGCGAGGAGACCTCGTAGTAGAAGAGGCGACCGCGCGGCGCGACGGTGCGTGCCACCGACGGTAGGTACTTAATCCCTTCGTGGGGAAGATTCAGGATGACGCGCTCACGAGGCTCCGCGACGGGAACGAACGACTCGAGCGTGCCGTCGACCACCTCCACCTTCGAGCCGAACGGATAGCGGCCGAGGGTCGAGCGGAGAAGGCTCGTCGCCGCCGGGTTAGAGTCGACCGCCGTGATCGCCCGGGCCCGGCCGTCCCGCGCGATCAGGACGGAGAACGGGCCGACGCCACAGCAGAGGTCGTAGAGCCGGTCCCCGGCCCGCACGTCGGCCGCCACGAGCTCGTGTTCTCGCGCGAGGCGCGGGGAGAAGTACGCCGACTCCAGGTCCACATCGAACTCGAGACCGTTCTCCCGGTGGCGGGTGCGCCAGGTCCCCGTTCCGGCGATCCGTTCGACCGAACGCCGCCGCTCGGGGCCATGAACCCCGCGGTCAGCGCCGACCAGGCGCGCTCCGGGGACGAAGGAGAGCAACGCAGACCCGATCTCCGCGCTGCGAGGTTCCAGTGCTTCGGGAATCCGGAGGAGAACCACGTCTCCTACGACGTCGAACGAACGGGGAAGGGACCTCTTCTCGGCGGACGGCCACGGCAATAGTTCTCGGTAGTCGCTCGGGCCTTTCGGCGAGACCGGCTCGAACGTTCGGTCGACCCGCTCTCCCCAACTAGCCGGCACCGGCCGACCCGGTACCAACGGAAAGACGAGGAACTCTGCCTCCTTCTTTATCGCTCGGTGCGGGTCGAGTAGTCCGTCTGCAGCGAGAAGCCGGCGAACCTCCTCCCCCCGGAGACGGGGGACCTTGAGCCCCGCTCCGCTCATGAAGCAGGAGGTTGGATCGTCGCCGTGCGTAAGAGAAGCTCGAGAACCTCACTGCCTCTGCGGTGCCCGAGCGGTCCCATCGCGGCCGCGGGCTCCCCGAACTTGATGCCTTTCCAGGTCGGCACCGGCGCCACGCCCGCCCCGACGAGAAGGAGCGGCACCGGATCGTCCGAGTGGCCCTTCAGGATCGTGGGGGTCGCGTGGTCGGCGGTTACCGCGACCCGCACTCGGTCAAGGTCGAGGCCGTCGAGGAAAGGGCCAAAGAACGACCGGTCGATCGCCTCAACCACCTCGCGCTTCCGAGCGGCGTCCCCATCGTGGCCCGGTTCGTCCGGTCCCTTCAAATGGACGTAGACGAACGGGTACCGCTCGATCAGCTCCCGGGTCCGGCGCGCCCGTTCGCGATATCCTGCATCCCGGTCCGATCCCATCGGACCGACGTACTCGTCCGCTAGGCCGAGAACTTTAGCGATCCCCCGTTCGACCGGCATCTCCGTGAGGGCCGCCCCCTCGACACCGTACTTCTGGGAGAACAGTGCCGGAGGTCGCGACGGGAGCGCTCCGGCGTTGCGGAGGAGCAGCGCGTTTCCGATGCGCTTTCCGGACATCGCCCTCCGGGCGTTCACGTAGTGCCCGGCGAGGAAGGCGGCGGCCCGTTCCAGGAAGACGTTCACCGCCTCGGAAGTCCGCTTGGCCGCTGTCGTGCCGTCCAGCGGTTCGACCCGTAGGACCCGCGGGTGTTCCGGCCGTCTCGCTTGCCCCATACCGCCGACCTTCTCGTAGAACGGGTCCGAGTTGGAGACGTTGGGCGAGAGACCTCCTTCCGTGAGGGGGTGCAGCCATAGGACGCCGCGGTGCCCCACGGTGGCCACCACGCTCGCACGAATCCCCTCGTCGTGAAGAAGGTCGGCCGAGCTCAGCCCCTTAGCCAGGTCCCGAGCCTCGCCCGTCGTGAGCGAGCGACCGACCCGGGGGTCGATAATCGCCCCGTCACCGTCCGCGGTGGCGAAGTTGAGGCGCAACGCGACATCTCCGGCCGCGAGCGGGATCTCGACCCCCAGCGCCTCGAGGACGCCCCGGCCCGGCGAGTCGGTGACCGGGTCGTAGCCGAGGAGGGCGAACACCCCCGCGTCGGACTCGGGCGCGACCCCCTTTCCCACGACGACTACGTCCCCGAGCTCGCCACGCGCCGAGAGGGCATCCAGGCAGGGGGTCGCCGCGGCCTCGACCGGGCTCTTTCCACCGGTGTCGGGGTGGGGTCGGTCGGCCAGGCCGTCCAGGACGATCAGAGCCGCCGGCCACTCGCGACCCTTTCGGAGCGTCTCTTTCCCCCCGTTGCCTTGCATTCGTTATAAGGGGAGACCGGTCTCTCCTTCCGTCCCTTGCAGCAACAGAAGCCGCGCGGGTTTAGGGGTTTCGTCCAGACGATCTACGGGAAGTCCCTGCTCGTCGCGATTGCCGTCCTCGTCGTCTTCGCGACGTACGTCTACGTCGACACCCTCCTGGCAATCCCGGCGATGCTCCTCTTTGGTCTCGCCATCCCGATTTGGCTCGGTCTCAAGCGTCCCCGCTTCCTCGCGCTGGTGGGCCTTGTCATCGTGGTCGCGGCGGCGCCGCTCTCGACCGTCGTGATTACCCAGGACATTCGTGCTCCGATCTCTCCCTCGAATTCGCTGACCACCATCTCTGGGACCTCGGGGGCGTTGATGCAGAACGCCACCGTCTCTCCCTACACGGGCACCACCTCGACCAACTTCACCTGGAGCGTCACGATCGTTCCCGCCGGGATCCCGAAAGGGAACACGAGCCCGGTGTGGCTCAATCTGTATGTCAGCACCTGTCCCGGGGCGACCAGTACGAGCCCGCCGTCCTGGTGCTCGGCCGGCTATCCTTTCACCCTCCTCAACTACACAGCGTTTCCGGCCAACCTCACCGCCCCGACCACCGTGACCTTCCACTATCGGATCGGCTCGAACGGGATCTGGGACTGGCAGATGGGAATCTACACCAAGAATTCGACGACCGGTAGGCCGTTCTTCCAGACGCTGGTCGGCGACCCGACCTACAACGGAATCGAAGGGCCCGTGGTCGGGGACTACGCCTCTACGTTCGGAGCCATCCTTCCTACCATCTATTTCGACGATGCGCTTTTCCTCGGGGGACCGTTCTTCGTCGTCCTCCTCATCTACCTCCTGTTCAAGAACCGCGAGCGGAGACGGAAGGAGGCCGCCCAGCGTGCCGCGGGTCCGGTGCCTCCGACCGGGGCCCCGCCGGAAGGGGGGTCGGCCCTTCCCCCCTCGATCGCCAAGGGGCCTCCGCCGGGGAGCTCCGCCGCGCCGACCGCGGCCGAACGAACCTGCCCCAACTGCAATGCGGTCGTCTACGAGAACGAGACCACTTGCTGGAAGTGCGGGGCGAGCCTCACCGCAGTCCCTGCCGCGCCTCTTCCGTCGTCGCGCTAGTCTCCCACTCGCCCACCGAATCCGCGAGGGGGTTGTCGCTCGCGAATCAGTGGCGGGTTTCAGGGGCCCCTAGCATTCCGTCGCGTCAAAGGGCGGCCTGAGGTACGTGGTGAGAAGCGCCGCCGGATGCGCGTGGGCGACCGTGAGCGGCCCCTCCACGCACCCGTGAGCCCCGGAGTCCGATTCGTGCCTTCCCGGCCGCGACCTCGAGCGATAAGAACCCGCGGGCGAGCCCGGGAGGAAGGGGGACCGGCCGTCAGGTCCTAGTGAACGTTGCTGAGGCAATCTGCCCCGTGTTCACGTCCGTGGCCGTGAGCTGGTAGGTGGTTGTGCCAGTACCGGCCGTGCCGAGGGGTATCTTGCAATAGACCGTCCCATTGCTGGGGACCAGAACTGCGGAACCCACGATGGTCGCTCCGGTAAAACACTCCGCGGTGGTGGGAGTAATCGTGGTTCCGTTGACCGAAAAGGTGACGTACGTTCCGACGGCGAATCCCGAGGCCGTCAGGTTAAGGGCGAACGGCTTCCCTGCCCCGGTCTTGGTCGTGGTCGAAGTGGGACTCGCGGTCAGGGTCCACGGCGTTACCGCAAATGGAGTGAACGTGCCAGAGGATGCCGTATACGTGCCCACGGCGGTCTGCCCCGAGGTGAAATCCGAAGCGACCAATCCGCCGCCGGCGGAAGCCCCGCTAGGGACAGTAAACGTGCAATCGAAGCCCGTCGCATAAGGTCCCGTGGTAAGCGGCGTGATGCTCGTGCCGGAGAACGTGCAGCGTGTCGTGTTGCTCGTACCGGTGGGGGCCACGACGACTGTGCCGATAGTGACATTGACGGTAGAGTGGGAAGCGGTCGACCAGCCCAGGCCGATCACCGTGAAGGTGCCTCCCACGAGAGCGCTGGCCTTCCCCGCGGAAATAAGGGACGGCGTGAACGTGGTCGTTCCCGAAATCGTACCGAGCGTCCCGAGGGTTGCGTTGGCCCAAACCTTGTAGGACAGTGACGTGTTCCAGGGCGAAGAAATCACCCAAGCCGTTGTGCTGGGCACCGTGACGCTTCCGGCCGAACAGAGAGTAGCAGAGGCGCCCGAACCCGAGTAAGTGTACCCGCTCGAGTACGGGATGCTGATGGCCTTGAACGACACGCTCAACGAACACGAGGTAAGGGTGGCCCCGGTGTACGTCACTACGGCCTCCACGGATTCGGTGTCTCCGGCACCGGGAGGAGAGGGTGCAAAGACCACTCCGACGTCGAAAGGACCGCTAGTCGTAGGGAAGATCGAGACGGTGATGGAGGCGAATGCGGTCGCGCCCGCCGCACCGGTCACGTTGACGAAGCCGGTGGACGTGCCCGACGACGTTGTGTTCCCGGCATTGATGACGTACTGCCAGTATCCTGACGCGGCGTTGTACGTCATCTTGTTGCTACCCGAGGCCTCCCCGGGGACGCCGGTGAGGTAGACGGCGTGAGTCCCAAGGGACCCTGTCACCGACGCGTAGAGGGTGTACCCGACGCCGATCGTCGGCGTGCTCGGGCTGATCCAGGTCGAGGTGATCGTCGGAGGAACGCTGATCGTCTGTCCGGGAAGGATCACGCTGAAGAGAAGGTTGGACTGACTGACGATGTCGACCGTGACGTTGTCAGGGGTCGGCTCGCCGGCGTAATAGGTGCCCGAGGTGCTCCCGCACCAGTTCGTCGCGCTGAACTTCTCGCTCCAGACCTGTCCCAAGGCCCAGGTCGAGCTGCCCGCCGGAAGTCCGGAGCCGACCGTTACCCCTCCCGAGAACGGGCAGACCCCCGGGTTCTCAGACGATTTGAGATAGACCATCGCGCCCGTGGCGACGATCGGTCCGGCGAGGTGCGTGATGTTCACCCCTTCGATGCACAGCGAGGTCGAACACGTCGCGGTCGGGCCCGCCCCGTACAGGAGGCTCGCCTGGAACTGGTTCGCGTTCTGCGCGGGAGGCGAGGGGAACGTCGTCACGAACGCAAAGATCGCGGCGAAGAGGGTCACGGTCAGGGCGAGCAGAAGGATCGTGGCGATGACGTCGGAGACCCCCCGCGACGACCGACGAAATCGCCGTAGCCGAGCCCGAGGACCGCGAAGTGGCCGAGCCGTAGCCCGCCGGCCAGGCACCGACGTTGCGAGCCGGTTAGACGTCACGAAATGTTCTCCGAGTGTAACAGGCGGGATGCGGTTATTTAGAGCTTATCCCGGGACTCGGCTGTCGCCGCGATTTTGACCGCGAATCCAATACGAACGACGCGCCATTGCGTGAGCTTGCTGAGCGACCCGAAGGACGGAGAGAGGACTCCAATCCCAGAGGGTCGGTCCGTACTGCGATGGACCGTTCGCCGGCAATCGGTCAACAGCCCACCCGATGACTCGGGAGGGACACGAATCGATCGACGGAGCGGTTCCGAACAGACCGAAGGGACCGATTGGAAGAGAAGGAAGGGGTTAGGCCCAATCCCATCCGCTTCCGCGGGATGGGTTGGTCTCGGGGGTTGACGTGCCCCGCTGATCTAGCTGAACGGGCTCGACGGCTGCGTGCCGCTGTACCCGCTCGAGCCGACCGCTTCGAGCTCGACCCCGAGCAGCCCGCCATCGCCGGACGAAACCGGCCCGGCGACTGACGTGGAGATGACGATAGTCATCCCAGTGCTGAACGATCCCGGCCATGAGGACGTTGTCGCCCACGCGCTGGCAGCCGTGCAGGTGATGGCGTTCACGGTGCTCGTCGTGCTGAGACACCACTCAGCGATGATACCGGGTATCGTAGGGCTGAGCACCGAAACCGCGATCGTAGTTGCCGTGGGCCACGTAACCGTCGCTCCCGAGGCCGCGCTGCGCAAAGAGAGCAGCACGTTCGATGTCGAGAGTCCCGAGCCCGGGCTGATGGTAACGGCGTAGCAGTAGACCGGCGTAATGGTGACGGTGTTGGCACCGGCCCCGTGCTGGCAGCCTACGGTCGTAGTCGCGGACCCCGTAGCGTTGGTCGGCGTACCCCAGCCCCACGCCAGAGGTGCGGATCCCACACCGTGCGTAAGGCCCGAGATCAACACGTACAGCACGGCGGCCAGCACGACCGTGATCGCGACGAGCAGAATCGTCGCGATGATCGGCGATACGCCGCGCTTCCGCGTCTTTCTCCAGCTTCGTTCTTTCATTCCCCAGACGTTCATTCCGTTTCTTCCTCCGATGGGCCGTCAGGCCCGCGGGTGACGGTATGGCCGACTTCCAGTATTTGAAGGATGAGGTGAGCTATACGGCAAAGAACGTATGCTAATTCGTCATCTAACGTAACACGCATGGATGCGCATCTATCCGCACCTGACCGTCGCCGCCGGGAACGCTGTGCGTGACCGCGCGAGCCTTCTTGTCAGCCTGGTCGCTGGTGGCCAACCTTCTAGCCTCGCTCATCGTGGCAGCATAGTCGGCGCAATATCTACCCCCAGGAGACAACCTTTCCTGGGAGTTCGAGGCACCAAGCTCCCCGGAGGAGAAGGTCGCCAGGGCACGAGCCTAGGCGTTCCTGCCCTCCTGTCGTTCCCGGTGCGTTGGTCGCCAAAGCCTCGACTGCGGGAGGGTTTCGATTCCCGGTCCCCCGTGCGAGGCCTCCGCGACGTGGGCGCGGGACCGGTACCGACACTCGGCCGATCGGCGCGTCGGCGTTGGGACCTCTTCCGCGCATCGAAGCGGCTGAGAAAAACCACTTGGTGCGGACTCGGAAGCGCAGAGGTCTTCGGATCGAGCGCTGCTTTTTCGCAGCGAATTCCGGGGCTTGTTATACTCACGGAATCTCGACGAACTGACCGGTTCGACGCGATTCAAAAGTTGTTCGACACGTCAGAAAAATCGTGTCGCGAGAGCCGTCGAATCCTTCTCTCAGAGAAGTTGGCTCGTGTTTAAGTATTAGGAGTTTCAATCCCTCTGCCTGACTGTGTTCGACAACGCCCCGGACCGGAAAAAGGAGGGCGCGCACGCGCCCGAGGCCCGTCGGGAGGATCCGGACGACGCGCGCATCGCCCTACGGTGCAACCGCAAGGAGCTTCGACTGGTCGACTCGTTCGTGGCGAACGGCGAGTTCCCGACCCGGTCCGAGCTCATGCGGGCGGCGCTGCACGCGTTCCTGCGCTCCCACGCGATGTCGACCGCGCCGAAACCGGCCGTGGACTCCGAGGGCTTCGTCGAGGTCCCGGTACGCCTACGACCGGAGGAGTACGCCGCCTTCGAGACCTACGCCCAACACGTCGCGAACGGCCGCTCGGTGAGGGACCTACTCGCCGAGATCGTCCGCCGCGGCGAGTTGGAGATGAAGGTCCACGAGCTCGTTCACCGGGCTCGCGCGACGGTGCGCGAGGCGGTAGAGACCCGGACCCAGGTGGGAGCCCTCGAGGAGAGCGGCAAGGACCTCGAGCGCAAGGGGGTCGTCGGCCGGTAGGAGCGGGGGCGGTTCGAGGACACAGTGGGGGGAAGGTTGTGACGACCTACGAGGCCGAGCGAGCAACGAACGACCGAGAAACCGCGCCGGACTACGTCGAACCCGGGGCCGACGGATGGGAGAACCACGTACGCCTCGGCCAGGACGTGCGGTTCGTCCTCGCCGCCGTGGGCGGCGGCGCGATCCGGATCGCCCGGGAGATCGCCCGACGTCACCTCCGCCACCTCGAATGCGTGGCCATCAACTGCGACCCGAAGGTCCAAGGGTTCGACGAGTTCGACCGGAGGGTCTACCTCGGACCGGACTCTGGGGTCGACACCGACACGGGGGGGTCTCCGTTCGTCGGGGGTCTTCTCGCCCGCGCGGCCGAGCCGGCGCTCCAGCGGATCTTCCACGGAGCGACGTTCGTCATCGTCATCGGCAGCCTGGGGGGAGGGGCAGGGAGCGGTGCCCTCCCGTACATCCTCGAGGTCGCTTCGCGCAACGCCGAGGTCATCAGCGTCTTCGTCGTCAAGCCGTTCCGCTGCGAGGGGGAGCGCCGGGCGCTCGCCGACCGCGCGATCGCCCGCCTCCACTTCGTCGAGTCGTTTGTCGAGAAGCGCGAGCGAGGGCTCGCGACCCTCCAGACGCTCGACAACGAAAGCCTCGTGCCGACGCAAGGTCGACTCGCCTTCTCCCGCGTGAGCGAGCACTGGGCGGAGGTCATCGGGGAGCACGTCGAGCAATCGTTCCTCGCTCCCGCCGAGGCCGTGATCGAGGCGGTCCAGCTGAGCCACGCGGCGCGCATGGGCCCGATGAACCGGATTCCCGAGGTGGAGATCCCCACGCCGGGCCCCATCTCCCCGTCTCCCCCTCTCGCCCCTGAAATGCCGCCCGCACTTCCCGCCCTGGCGGTTCGCAGGGCAGAGGTGGAGCTCACCTTCGAGGTCGACTCGGAGGCTCGTCCGCCCTCAGCCCAGTAGTTTGCCCGTCGTCGATAGGGAAGGCCCCTTGCCTCCCTTCGAGGACGGCGAGTCCTGACGGCGCTCAACCTTATCTGGGGACCCCGCTCGGTACCGGTTCGATGGAAGGCCGCTGGCTGACGCTCCTCCTGCTCATCGTCCTGCCCGGCGCCCTGCTCGGCCTCACGGTCGCCGAGTTCCACTCGAACCCGGTGTCGGTCTTGGTGCTGATCGGGGTCATACTCGTCGGCGCCTTCTACCTGCTCTCGTACAACGAGACGTTCGCCTGATCCGACCGGCGCCAGTTCTTGTGGACGGCGGACCGGCGGGAACTATCGGTACATCTCCGCCGACGGCTCGGGAGGTGGGGGCGCCTCCGGCACGTGAGCGGCGGCCCGGCTCTTGATCGCCTGGCGGAGCGCTTTCTCGATCTGTTCGGCCTGGGCTCGGAGCGGGCCGGTGTCGATCTTGACCTCGGGGAGCAGTCGGTCGAGCGTCTCGATGAGTACCGCGCCGGCCCGGTGGTCCGGGAGGCCCTCCGCGAGCCGGGCGCTCACGAGCAGGACCGCGACGGGTACGCTCCGACCGATCCCCTGGACGAGCAGGGCGCCTGAGACCCCTCCGATCACGCCGTCCTCGAGAACCCGGGCTCTCGACGGTTGGAACATCTTTAGGAGGGCGGGGTCTTTTCGGGAGAACGCGACCCACGCTTGCTCGGGAGGCTGTTCCCCCGCGACGGCGGCCGGCGTGCCTTCCTCTCCTTCTTCCTCTTCCTCCTCTTCGTTCGCCGGATGGGGCACGACGCCCTCGAAGCAGAGGATCAAACGGCTGCGGTGACGCTCGGCGCTATCGAGGATCGTGCGGGCGATCGCGTTCGCCTGGGCCGGCGTCGGGGGGAACTCGGAGAGGACGAGGGCGAGGTCCGGCCGACCGTAGGCCCGGACCATCGGGCTGACCTCCCCACCCTGGACGATGGCGATCGGCGAGACGTCCGGGGAATCGAACCGTCCGATGCGGGGGAGCTTGAGCGCGCGGATCGCGTAGTGCGCGGCGACGATCGAGGCGAGCCCCGCGCTCGGAAACGCCGAGATCATCACCGAACCGGTGCCGAAGCTCGCGTCCGGGGGCACCTCGTCCCGCCAGGAGAACTCGACCATCCTCGACCCGGACCGGCCGAAACACCGCCGGACTATTAGTTCCCCGGAGCCCGGCCGCGGTAAGCCCAAGTACTCGACTCCGCTCGGCGGCCGGCGTGGGGCTTCCCCTCAAGGACATCGTCTCCGCGCAGGAGCTCCCCTGGGACGCCCTCGCCGGTCGGACCCTGGCCGTGGACGGCTACAACGTCGTTTACCAGTTCCTCGCCACCATCCGTCAGAAGGACGGCCAGCTCTTCTGCGACACCGAGGGGCGGGTCACGAGCCACCTCATGGGGGTCTTCTACCGGACCACGTCGCTCCTGCGCGAGGGTGTCCTTCCGGTCTGGGTGTTCGACGGCCGGCCGCCCGAGCGCAAGGCCGGAACGATCCGCCAGCGCATCGAAACCAAGGAGAAGGCGGAAGAACAGTGGCAACAGGCGCTCGCGGCGGGGGACCTCGAGACCGCCCGGCGCAAGGCGGCCCAGACGTCCCGGCTGACCCGCCCGATGGTCGAGGAGCTGACCGCGCTTCTCACGGCGCTCGGCGTCCCGGCTCTTCAGGCCCCCAGCGAGGGCGAGGCCCAGGCCGCGCACATGGCCTCCCGGGGCACCGTGTGGGCCGCGGCGTCCGAGGATTACGACAGCCTTCTGTTCGGCGCTCCTCGTCTCGTTCGGGGGCTCGCGGCGCGCAGTCGGGGCGGTTCGACCCCCGGCGCTCAACTGATCGACCGGGCCGAGATGCTCTCCTCGCTCGGGATCGACCCCGAGGAGCTGATCCTCCTCGGCATCATTGTCGGCACCGACTTCAACGACGGCGTGCGCGGCTACGGGCCGAAGAAGGCGTTGAAGCTCGTCCAGCAACACCTCGGCTTCGAGGCGACGCTTGAGAAGGTCGGCCTTGACCGAGGGGAGGCCGAGGCGGTGGCCGAGATCTTCCGTCACCCGAACGCGACGGACGTCTCCCCGCCGGTCTTCGGGCCGGTCGACGAGGAGGCCGTTCACCGGCTCCTGGTCGACACGCACGGGTTCGACGAGCAGCGGGTGCGCGCCGCAGTCGCTCGGGCGCGCCAACGCCCCCGCGCGTCCTCCTCCCCGGTCGAGGCGCGCGGCCACCAGACGTTGCTCGAGACGTTCGGGGGGCCGGGCGGATGAGTCGGTTCGAGTGCGTGCCGAATTTCTCCGAAGGCCGGGACCCCGCTCGGATCGAGCGGATCGTCGCCCCGGCCCGCGAGGTCGCCGGCGTGACGGTGCTGGACGTCGAGCGCAACGCAGACCACAACCGGGCCGTGGTCAGCCTGGTGGGGGACGGAGACTCCCTCCTCGAGGCGGTCTTCCGCATGATGCGGGTCGCGACCGAGGAGATCGACCTTACCCGCCATCAGGGAGAGCAC
>JASHTB010000005.1 GCA_030040775.1 Thermoplasmata archaeon
TGCTCAATGCTGAAACCGATGGCGAGGAAGAGGGAGGCGAACATCACGGAGAGGATGACGATCGCCAGCACGACCTCGACCACGCCGACGACGGTGACGGAGGCCGTTACCTGAAGGCCGGTGACGCCTAGGTCCCCGAGCAGAACCGCGAGCCCGAGGACCAGGAACGCGAGCCCGATCGGCTGGATCGACCCGGCGATGAGCCGCGAGCCGAAGATCGACATAGCGGTCGCGGGCGAGGCGGCGGTACGCTTCAGGGTGCCGAACAGCTTGTCGAAGATCACGTTCGCGCCGATGAACAAAGTCGCGGTGACCGCGACGAACCCTGCCATCCCGGCGGCGAAGTAGGAGAAGTACGTCGGGGCTCCCCGAACGACGAAGGCGAGGGTCGGGCCGGTCAGGAACTTTCCGATGTTGAAGGCCTGGCCGAAGAGGACGAGGTAGAGGATGGGCAAGAGCAGCGAGGTCGCGATCGCCTGCGGGTTTCGAACGATCCGCAGGAGCTCCCGTCGGGTCAGGGCTTGAAGCTCGCGGATCATCGTCGGGACCTCCCGAGGGCCTGCGACGCTTGTCCGAGCCGAACCGCCCGGTCGGTCGCGGTCATCCCCTCGTCTTCGCGATACTCACGGCCGGTGAACTCGAGGAAGACCTCGTCGAGGCTGGGACGCTTCAAGGAGACCGCGGTGAGCCCGACCCCCGCCCGGGTGCACGCCTCGACCAGCGTCGGGATCAGCTCCTCTCCTCGCGGCGCCTTGACCCGGTAGGTCCCGTCGTAGCTCGTCACAGCCACGACGCCCGGAAGAGCCCGAATAGCCGCCTCGACGTCGGGGCCGGTTCGCGAGGGGTGGACCGTGACGACGTCGCCCCCCAACCGATCCTTGAGCTCGGAAGGGGTTCCCGTGGCGACGATCCTCCCGTGGTCGATGATCGCGATGCGCTCGCAGATCGTGTCGGCCTCGTCCAGGTAGTGCGTCGTGATGAAGACGGTCATCCCGTGCTCCTTCCGTAGCTCCTGGACGTACCGCCAGAATCCGGCGCGGCCTTGCGGGTCGAGGCCGAGGGTCGGCTCGTCCAGGAACAGCACGCGCGGAGAGTGGATGATGCCGACCCCGAGCTCGAGACGGCGGCGCATGCCGCCGGAGTAGGTCTTCGCCAGCCGGTCGGCGGCGTCGCCGATCTGCATCCGCTCAAGGAGCGAATCGATCTTGGGCTCCACCTCGCGTCGCGGCACGCCGAACAGCGCGGCGGCGAGCTCGAGGTTCTCTCGCCCGGTCAGGTCCGGGTCGGCGGTCGATTCCTGGAAGACGAGGCCTATCCGCCGCTTGATCTCGTGCGGGTGGTGGAAGACGTCGATCCCGTCCACGGTCGCCTGGCCGGCCGTCGGCGCGAGGCCCCCGGTCAGCATCGAGACGGTGGTCGTCTTGCCGGCGCCGTTCGGGCCGAGGAACCCGAACGCTTCCCCGTTGGCTACGTCGAACGAGATATCCTGGACCGCGCGGACGGTACCGTTGAACGTCTTCGATAGCCCCCTCACCGAGATCGCAGGCTCCATCGGACTCCCCACCTCCATGGGGCGGATAAGGACTTGATGAGCGGCTCGGAGCGAACCTAATCAGGAGGGACGGGGTGGCCTCCCTTCGAGGGATTCGTCGTGTCGCTCGGGTCGAAGGAGGACCGCTGGGAGGCCGAACTGCGGGCCCTCCGGGAAGAGCTCAGGGAGCTCAAGGCGGAGCAGCGAGAGATGGCGAGGTCGATCCAGGAACTCGTTACGACCTTTCGAACGATCGCGACCCACCTCGGGATCGCCGCGGAACCGTACGGTCGCAAGTCGACGGCCGACGCCCGCGAGCTCCCCGGCTTCGGCTGAGTTCCTTGGGGTCGGCCGACCGGCCCGGCAAGCCTACGCCGGTCGAGGCACGGCCTTACGGCCGTACCGCCACTCGCCCTCGAGCGGATAGAGGCGACGAAGGAGGGTGTCGACCCGATCGCCGATCCGGACTTCTCCGGGGACGGCGTCGGTGAGCTGAAGGGTGACCCGGGCTCCGGGGGCGATTTCTGCGAGGACGACCTCGTACGGTCCGAGCGCTTCCACCTGGGGGTCGAACTCGGTCGGTTGACCGCCGGAGCCGATCACGGTGGTCGCGACGACGAGGGCGTCGTCCCGAGGCAGTGCGAGCCGGATGAGGCCCTCCGTCCTGCCGCAGCGACGGCACCGACCGCGGGCGGGGAACGTGACGGTCCGGCAGTCCGGACATCGGTCGGCGAGGAACCTCCACCGACTGGGAAGGTTCTCGCGATAGCGAGCTCGCGGAACGTACGCTCCTTGCGAGACCAGGTCGGTCCTCGGTTCGGCCGCTGTCACCGTGGCCACGGCCCCGACCGGGCGGCGGAGAGGCCTTTCCCTCGCCTCCCAGTCGCCCACCCAGGCCGTCTCGCTCGCTCCCCCTCGTTCGGCCCGTGCGAGCGAGACGGCGGCCCGAACGGCCGACTCCTCCTCCGGGTCGACCGCGAGGGGATTCGCACGCCCGACGGCCTCCGACTCTCCGAAAAGGAAGGCGACACCGGCCGCGTCGTGCGCCTCCGTCTCAGCCGAAACGGGCGGCACCTCGACCGCCACCACCAGGCTCGGGCCTTCCTGTCCCTCGTGAGCCCGGGCTAGGGCGTCGGAAAGGCCTCGCGCTGTGCCCGCCGAGCGAAGGACGCGCACGGACGAGCCCGTGATCGCAGGGAGTTCCGCTTCCACCGAGGTCGGGACCTCGCCTACGAGGTCGACCTCCAGCGGGAGCTCCGCCCGATCGTGCCCGTCGAGGGCCCGCTCGAGCGCGGTGGCCAGGATCGTGAACGCATCCTCATCCCGTGCGGGAACCGCCCGTCCGTCCGCCCACCCCGCCGCCCGGTAGGCCGCCGCTCGAAGGAGCGTGCGCACGCTCGCTCACCCCACCCCGAAGATCGTCACGGTCGCCGTCGCGCCCGCTCCGCCCACGTTGTGCGCGAGGGCTCGTTCGGCGCCCGGAACCTGCCGCGCACCGGCGGACCCGCGGAGCTGACAGAACGCCTCGTACGCCTGCCCCACGCCGGTCGCGCCGATCGGGTGCCCCTTGGCTTTGAGACCCCCGTCCGGGTTCACTGGAAGACGCGCGTCCCGCCGCGTCTCCCCCGCGAGGGTCATCCGCGCGGCCTCGCCGGGAGGGGCGAAGCCGAGGTCCTCGAGCGCCAGGAGTTCGCCGATCGTGAAGCAGTCGTGAACCTCGAGAAACGATACGGCCGAGCGCTCCAACGCGCCCGATCGAAATGCCTGGTCGGCCGCGCGGCGCGACGCAGCGAATCGCGTGAGGTCGGCTCGCTCCTGGACCGCAAGGTAATCGGAGGCGGCACCGACGCCTTCCACGTAAACGGGAGCGTCCGTGAACCGACGGGCGTGTTCCGCCGGTGCGACGAGCAGCGCCGCGGCCCCATCGCTCACGGGACAGCAGTCGTAGAGGCCGAGCGGGTCCGCGACCCTGGGCGCGGCAGCAACCTCCTCAGCCTTGACCACCTTTCGGAAGTGGGCGTTCGGATTGAGCGCTCCGTTCTCGTGGTTCTTCACCGCGACCGCGGTCAGGGCCTCGGGCCCCAGGTGGTGCTCGGCGAGATAACGCGACGCGATGAGCCCGTAGACTCCTGCGAACGTGAGCCCCGCGAGCCGCTCCCACTCGGTGTCGCCCGAAACGCCGAGCCAGTATCGTCTCCGCGCGTTCGGAATGTCGGTCATCTTCTCCACCCCCGCCACGAGGACGAGCTCGGCGGAGCCGGACCCGACGGCATCGACGGCGGCACGCAGCGCGAACCCGCCCGACGCGCAGGCGTTCTCGACCCTCGTCGTCGGAACTCCCGCGACGCCGCTCTCCTCTGCGAGCACGGCCGCCGAGTTTCCGATCTGCCAACCCCCGAAGCCGAGGGTCGCGAGGAAGGCCGAGTCGACGGACGCACGGTCGGCGCCGCGGTCGACGCTCGCGAACGCTTGGGCGACGGCGGTCCGTAGGAGCTCGCGGGGTCCGGCATCCAAGGCGCCGAAGCGGGTCTGCCCAGCCCCGACGATCGCTGCCCGCCGCACCACGATACCGGCTCCGAGAACCGTCTTATCGGCGGAGTCGTTGAAGCTCTTAACACCGGGGACCGACGTGGCGGAAGAAGCTCCTATCGTGGTGGGTGTCTCGGGGGCGAGCGGAGCGCCGATCGCCCTTCGCGTTCTCCGCGCGCTTGGGGACGCTCGTCGCCCGGTCGCCCTGGTCGTTTCCGAAGGGGCCCGGGCCGTGTTGCGAGAAGAGTGCGGCCTCGAGGTCGACGCCCTTCGCCCGTTCGCTCGCGACGTCTACGACGACGCGGACCTCGGAGCACCGATCGCCAGCGGGTCGCACCGGACGAAGGCGATGGTCGTCGTCCCGTGCTCCAGCAACACGGCGGCCAAGATCGCTCTGGGGCTCGCGGACTCCCTTCTTACCCGGGCCGCGCAGGTGCACCTCAAGGAGCGCCGCCCTCTCCTCGTCGTGCCGAGGGAGACCCCCCTCCCCACGACCCTCCTGCGACACCTCACCACCTTAAGCGAGCTCGGCGTGGTCGTGCTCGTGGCCTCCCCTGCCTACTACCTGCACCCTTCCTCGATCGACGACGTGACCGACTACCTGGCCGGGAAGGTGCTCGACCACCTCGGGGTTCC
>JASHTB010000076.1 GCA_030040775.1 Thermoplasmata archaeon
GCCGGAGGTCCCGGCTGACCCGGCCGGCCCAGGTCGGAAAGTAACCGAACGCATGAGCGTGGATCACGCTCGTCGGGACACGCAGCGCGTCCCTGAGCATTCCCGGGGCCGCGATCCCGACGCCGTGGGGCGCGGGCAGCCACCGGACCGCCCGGTGCCGTTCAACCGAGATCGGCCCGGGTACGGCGGCGAACCTCGCGCGCTCGAACGGCCGATCGCGCACGAGGTCGGTGGTCGCCACGTGCACCCTGGCCCCCGCTCGGGCGAGTTCCTGCGCGAGTCGGGCGACATGGCGCTCCACCCCTCCGACCGCCGGTGGGTACCGCTGGGTGAGTTGGAGCACACCGACCCCCGAGAGAGGGCCAGACGGAGGCGCTTCCGTCATGCCGGGGACCGTCCCCGAGCCGCTTCACCGAGCCAGAGAGGGAGTCGGAAGAGCCAGGGGACCGGCCGCTCGTCATCGCGGAGGAAGGTCCAGACCAGCTGCACGAGGGTCACGGTGATGAGAATAGAGAGAACGACCAGCGAGACGGTCCGACCGAGGCCGAACGATGCGCTCGCGTCCAACGAGGTCGTGTACGGCTCAATGCCGACGCTCAGCGGGCTCAGGAACCGGATTCCGAGGTCGTTGTTGACGAGCAGCCAGAGGCTAGCGAGAGCGTAGGTGACCAGGAGTAGCGATCGGCGGCCCGGGTGAAACGCTACGACGTCAAGCGCCAAGGGCGCGAACAAGTAGAGGAGATACTGTTCGTAAAGCCCCCAGCGAAGCAACAAGAAGACGGTGACGACCAGCAACATCGCACGCAGTTCCGACCGCGGCGTCGGCGGCGCGAGCCAACGCGACGCCGTCCATCCCGCCAGGACGACGCCGGGAACCCACAGGTACTGGGCGGCCACATAGAGCCCCGGGACCGCGGAGACCACGGGGGAGACAGCCCCTAACTCCAGGAGGAACGCGTAGTTCATCCCGAGTCCCCCACCGTGGGTCTGAGAGACCCCGGAGGCCGCGAGACCCGAGAACGACCACCCTTCGAGGCCGAAGACCGCGACCGTAAGCACGAAGGCGACCGCCAGGGCGAGGAGAAACCCGAGCCGGCGCCCTCGACGTTCTCGAAGGATCTCGAGGGGGAGGAAGATCGCGGTAAGGTACTTCACGAAGATTCCGAGGCCATAGAGGAGGTTCCGCTCGGCGCTCGTCTGCGCCCACAGAAGGGAGAGCAGTACGACCACGATGACGGAGTCGAACTGCCCCCACACCGCCGTGATCGCAATCGCATAAGGAAAGAACGACCAGAACGAGAGAACCGCGACGGCCGCCGAGGGCTTCCCGGTCCAGCGATCCGCCAGCCGGTAGAGGAGGTAGGCACTTCCCATATCCGCAAGGATCCCCGGTTGCTTCAGTAGAAAGTACAGCGCGAACCGGTTCCCTCCTCCAACCGACAACCAGGCGCGGTAGAGCTCGCCGAGGAGGGCGGGCCAGAACGGTAGATACGCCGCCGGGGGAATCTGCGTGTCGAGGTAAGCGAAGCTCACTCCCGGCACGGCCGGCCAGAACGAAGCGTAGGGGTCGGTCCCCATCGCCGCGGCATGCGCTGTCCGGATCCACGACTCGAGGTCGTACGGCTGTCCGGTCCAGAACGAGAGAAGTTCCCGCACGAGGAGGCCGACCCAGAGGATTTTTCCGACCGGCGAGAAGAGGACCTTCAGGACGGTCGACCAACGGGCTCCGGTCACGGTCCAACCCCGGTGTTCCTTGTCGAGTCCGAGAGGCCGTGCAGCGTCAGCGGGCCGCGGTCGGTCGACCGGGGGAGCGCGAGCGAATGGCCTCGCGAGACCCGGTCACGCCCGGTGACCATGGGGCGGGTCTCGGCCGGTTCGTTCGTAGGTCAGGAGCACCCACTCGGCGGCGACCCAGGAGCCGGGCCACCGGGAAAGGCGGCCGTCCAGAGCCTTGGCCCGCTCCCCTCCCCGGGTCCCGACCCACCGGACCAGCCGGTCGGAGTCGAACGGCGGAGCCGCCACGGAGACCGCTTCTCGAGAAAGCGGACGGAAGCCCGGGGCGAGAAGTCGGTCCCACGCCGACGGGCTTCGCAGGTACAGCTCGAGAGGATAGCGGATTCCGCCCGCCTCCACCACCTCCGAGACCCTTCGGAACGCGGCCCCCGGCCGACCCATCGCGAGCTCCCATCCGAGGGGAGAAACCCCGGGACGATTGAGCGAGGTGAACGCGAGGCGGCCTCCCGGTCGGAGGAGTCGATACAGGGAGGGAATCGCCCGGTCGATCTCCGGCTCAAGGTTGAACGCTCCGAACGCGGAGAACCCCCCAGCGAACGCACCGTCCGGGAGGTCCGAAAGAAGCGCCTCGAGGTCCCGGAACCGGCCCACGCGGGTCTCCAGTCCGGCCCCTCCACCCTTTCCCGCCGCGCGGCGGCCGAGTTCTTCAAGCATGCGCGGAGAGACGTCGACGGCGAAGAGATGGTGCCCGGCCTTTCGCAGGCGAAGCGTATGGTACCCCGTGCCCGGCCCGATCTCCAACAGCGGGTCGAGGCCTTCGAACAGGAGCCCGAGTCGCTCGGCGACCCGGACCTTGAGGTAGCGGTCGATCCCATGGGCCCCGATCGAATCCTCGTAGAACGGTGCGACCGAGTCGAACTCGTCGCGAAGGAGCTCGTCGGGAGAAACGGGGACCGGAGGTCGCCCTGGCTCCAGCGCGAGGGCTCGGGACAGCCGGCCGAACCAGCGCGCGAAGGCCACATCCCCGTACTTCTCGCGCAGGAGCGACGCCACCCGTTCGATCTCCTCGGGGCGGAACACGGCGGTCGCGGCGCACTCGACCTCGGCTCCCCCGATCGCGCGGACGCGCGCCGTCCCCGAGCGGATTGCGCGGGCAAACCAGTCCGCGTCGGCCCGAGAAGGGGCCACGAAGAGCCGGGGCCCGTCGACGGCGTAACGCAAGCGCACGGGGCGGCCATGGGCTACCTTGAGCTCGAGCAGGTCGTCCCGGCGCCGCGTCGGGAGACCCCACGCTCGAGACCTCGGGTCGACCTCGGGATCTTCGTCCCTCACGCGTTCGGCGGACACCGGAGTCGCTCGGCTCACAGTCCGTTCGGATAGGTTTCGGCGATGATGGAGAGCACGCGCGGAGTGCTGTAGCCGGCCCGCGCGACGATCCGGTCCTGCGTGAGGATCTTCTTCAGGCCCACGAACGAGTGAGAGACGATGAACAGGTAGGAGTAGCGTTTCATCGTCACCGAGAGAATCGCCCCCTGGGGCTCCACCAGGACCTTGAGAGTCCGGCGTTCAGAGATCCATCTCGACGTCACGGTTCCTCGGCACGAATCCGTGGGAATATAGTGGAAGCGGCGCTCGGAGCGTGGGGCGCTGACCCCGTTCTCGCCGTGCCCGGGCCGTAGGCGATTCGCACCCGCCAAGGAACCCGACCCGACGTTCGAGGGAGGCCTCCTCCTTCCTATCGGTCCGCTCCCGCGGCACCGGCCTTACCCCCACGACTCTCGGACGTGGACAACACTCGCGTCTTCCCGAGCAGGACCGCCCCGAACACCGCGGTCAGCAGATAGACCGCCAACACGGCGTCGTAGAGGTAGCGGATGTCGCCGCCCGAGTACGTGACGCCGAAGAGGTACTCCGCGAAGTCGTAGGCCGAAGCGAAGCCGACGCTGCTGTACGTGAAGACCACTCCGATATAAACGGCTGCGAGCAGGGTAGAGCCGAGGACGCCGCCCTTGATCGCGAGACGGCTCGCGAGCGCTAAGAGCAGCGCGGCGCCAACCAGGTCCGCGACGGCGGTCACGAGAACGACCCACCAGTGGAGGAAGTACCCGTTCGGCATCGCACCGAAATCGGTTCGGAGATTGGTGTCGGTGAGGAGCATCACCACGCTCAGGCCGAACGCGACGAGGAAGAACGCGGCGTAGGCCCGGGAGAGGGCCGCCGCTCGGTCTGCCGGCTGTGCCCTCTCGGGTCGAGAGTCCTCCGCAAGGCCGACGGTAGCACTCATCGTACGCTGAGAGCGTCCAGGCCGTGAACCTGTTTTTGGTCCAACAACGGAAGGGATTGGTCCAAACCCGAAGCTTCCCGAGCGGAACGAGGGGGGTGATCCTCCCCATCCCCCTTGCGGGGTCCCCGTCGTTCGGCGGCTCGCCTTCGGGCCCCGCAGAGACGTTCGGTCGACGATGGACGCAGATTGCTCCTCTTCCCGCCGCGAATGCGGCAATCGCAATCGGAAAGCCCTGGGGTACTCCTCGTCTGGAATCGAGGACCAAGGATGGCTCTCGGAACCCCCGGCCTCTGCGTTTGGCTCATGGGGGCTTGCCCCGCGCGGGTTGTGCCGATCGCGCGCGAACTCGCCCCTCAGCTGAGGGGGAGAGGTTTCGAGGTTGGAGTCCTCCTTGGGGAACGACGATCCCCAGGTCCGAGAACCTCCGGACGGCGAAGCGGCGAGCTGAACGCAGAAGAGCTCCAGCGGCTCACCGCGGCCGCAATCGACCTCGTCGAACGGGGTACCATTGCGGTCGTCGCTGCCGGCCTGGCAGGGCCGAGTCGGCGGGATCTCGCTCGGTCCGAGCTCTGTCGGATCCTGGAAGTACTCGTGGACCCTCCGGTTAACGCCCGCCTCCCGGGATTGACGGAGGAGCGCATCCCTCGAATTCCCATCTCAGGATCGCCGGTGGCCTCGGCCTCGGACGGCTCGGGAGCGGTCCCCGGAACGGCGACCGTCGTTATCCGCACAGAGCGACGGGTCGCGCGCCGGTCCGCTGAGGACCTAGCGCGGAGGCTGG
>JASHTB010000077.1 GCA_030040775.1 Thermoplasmata archaeon
AGCGGGACGACCCTCCCGGCACCGGGCGTATTCGGCACCGGATTAAACTCGTTCGCACTCCCAAGGCCCATCGTACTTCAGACCGTCGGACGAGGCGACGGGTCGGGCGACCCGAGCGAGGTCCGTCGCGCGATCGGCGGTCAATCGAACGAGGGGTCCCCTTCCATCCGGGTGATCGTGTGTCCGCAGGCCGGACATTGAACGAGTCGCCATTCCGCGGGCACCGGGACGACGCTCTGGCAGTTCGGGCATCGAATCGCGGACGCTTCCCCCGGGTCGGCCATTCAGAGGCGCCACTCCCCGGACGCCGAAAGGTCCTTCGCCTCCGGACCGTCGGTCGGTTCACCCCGCGGCCCGAGGGCTTGACCTACGGTGGACTCTGGTGGTAGGCCAGGCCGTACCAGGTCGTCCGCTCCCGGTCGAAGGTCACTCCGCACTGATAGCAGAAGAAGATCCGGTGCGGGGGTTCCTTCGGCTCCTTTTCCATCGCGCTGCCGCAGACCGGACAGCAGAGCTTTGCCTCGACCTCGGGGAGACCATGCCAGGAGTCCCGACGACGGTCGTAGACCACTCCGTCGTGGGGACAGAGGAACATCGGGTACGGAACGGGGGCCGCGCCCGGCCCAGTCAGCGCGCGGCCGCATACCGGGCAGTACATCGAAGGGAACAGGGTCGAGGTCCGAAATGAACTTCGCGTTAGGAGGCGGACCGCGGCCGTTCCAGGGTCACGACCGACTCTCGAAGTTCGAAGCTGCGCCGCTGGCCGCTGCGCCGGGGGCGCGCGACCTCGACCGAGACGATCGAGAGGCCGAGCGAGGCGCCGAGGCGTGCAAAGAGGAGGTCCCCCGGTACGTACGTCCCGGCGAGCAGCGAGTCCCCCACGACCACGACGAACCGACCTCCCGGCCGCAGGGCGCGACGGACCCTCGAGAGGACGGGAACGAGGTCCGCGAAGTAGCGATGTACGACGGCATGCACGTCGTCCCGCCGGTACGTGCCCTTGCGGAGGACGTTCTCACGGATGCGGGGGAGTATCTCTTCGAGCCACGGGTCCGGTAGGTCCTGGGTCGAGAGGTAGGCGTGCGTTTCCGTTCGAGGGAGGTTGTCGCACGCGACCTCGGCCCGACGCAGCGCCCTCAGGTCTGCGTAGGAGCGCGCGTACCCGAGCCAGGCGAGGTCGACCTTGTAGTTCATCACGTAGTCCATCCCGTTGACGTACGGCGGGCTCGTCACGGCGAGGTCGACGGACTCCGCGGGCCAGTCGGCCGTCCGTGCGTCGCGCTGTTCGACGCTCGCCCGAGGCCCGAGCCGTCGCGGCTCCCGCCTGAGGGCGCGGAGGTCCTCGACCATCTGGCCGACCGCGACGCGGAACCGCTCGAACGGACCTGGCCCTTCGGAGCGTCCTCGAGGGTCGTACCCGAGGCAGGGGGACCGATGGAGCCGGCTCGAGGGGATGAGGATCCGGCCAAAAGCAAGTCGGAGCGCGTCGGCGATGGGCGTCGGTTCGGGGTCGATCGAGTCCCGAAGCCGGGTGAGGTCTTCGAGAGCGGCCGTCGAGAACTGTCGCCGGGTTTCGCGAAGGAACGGAAGGGCTCCCGGTCCACGGTGGGCCGCTCTCCGAAGCACCGCCTCCGCAGCTCGCTCCAGGCGCCGGGGATCGAGCTCGAAGAACGTCTTCACGCGGGAGGCGAGAGCCGCGGGCGCCAAGAGTTCGGTTCCCCACGCGCGCGACCTTGCTAGGCGAGCCTCGACCAGGGTGGTGCCACTGCCCGCGAACGGGTCGAGGACGGTCGCGCCGGGGCCCACTCCGTGCGCCTCCAGAACGTCCTGAACGAACTCCGCCGAATAGCCCTGAACGTACGGCCACCACCGGTGGATCGGGAGTGACTCGTTGGAGCGGAAGGTGACCGGCCCCGACCAGCGGCCCAGAACGACCCCGTTCTCCTCCCGGAATCGTTCTGCGTACGAACCGGGGTCCGCGAAATCCTCCCGTTCGTGGAGGCTCTCGTAATCCCGCAGGACCCAAAGACCCCGCCCGATGCGCAGGACCTCTCCCCGGTCTCGGAGCTCGTCCAGGATCGCCTCGACCCGGTCCATGGGCCGGTCAACGCGGCTCGCCAGCTGGCGAACCGTCGCCCCGATCGCTCCGGTCTCTCCGAGGGCGACCCGGACCTGGGCGGAAAGTCCGCTTCCGGGGCTCTCCACGGCGGTCGGGAGGCGCTCGAGCTAATGACCTGGTGGATGCGGGTCCGGACTGAGGCTGTCCGGGGAGTGCTTCGCCCCGGGAGCCCGTTTGGGCCGGAACGACCGGATCGTCTTCAGGGCGATGCGGCGCACGCGCCGGTGCTCCTGGCGTAACGCCTTCGCCCATCGAGTCTTTCGAAGGGCCGGGTTGAGGCCCTCCAACAGGACATCGAGGTCGTGCAGGCGCCCCAGGTGCTGCTGAAGCCGGCGCAACGGGGCTGCGACCGGCATCGCGTTCGGAGACTCCACGGCATGCGCGAGGTCGGAGATCTGACGGAGGCGACGGACGCGGATCCTCAAGCGATGTAACCGCTGCATCGAGGGTCGCCGGCGCGCTTTTCGGTGAGCGGCGGCCAGCTTCTCCCGCACGAGCGTCTCGTGTTCGGCGAGGAGCCGACCTAGTCGACGGGTGCGCTCGGACCGGACCGGGGCCTTGAGGACGGACCGGACCTCGTCAAGCAGGAGGGCATCCCGTTCGGAGCGGAGAAAGGCGCGCATGAGCTCGCGCCCCGTCCGAGCGTCGTCATGGAGACGCGTCCGGTACCGATCCAATCGCTCGCGCTCGCGGTCCGAGCGTGCCTCCTTTTCGACGCCTCCTAAGAGGTCGATCTCGACGTCCCGATCGCGCACCTGCCCGATCAGCTGAGCAAGGCGACGGATCCGTCGGTCGAGCGGCTCGAGCGTCGCCCGGTCTGCGCGGCCGACGAGCTCCCTCCAGACCGCGAGCCCGGTCCTCAACCGTCGCATGTCGCGATGAAGGTCGTGGAGGAGCGCCGGGGAGGCGTGCGGCCGCTCCACGACGGCCTCGACCCGCCGGCTCACCTCGCCCAGGAGCCGGTCGAGCTCTCGAGAAAGTGGCTCCGTGCTCACGGACGCCTTCTCTCGTCTCCTCTTCGGCACTCGAAGGGCCTCCGCCGCCAGGGAGCGCCCGTCCGCTAGTTAGCCGTTCGCCGAGGGGCGCGTCTTCCGCGCAAGACGACCCGAGCTTACTTAGAGGAGGAGACTTTCGGCCCGACGTGCAGCGGACCCGTCACGCCGCGGCCGATCGGGATCGCCTTCGGAACCGGGCCTCGCGGACGCTCGGAGTCATCGACATCGGGTCGAACACGGCCCGGTTCGTCGTGTTCGAGGTCGCCGCGGAGACGGTTCGGGCGATCTACGAGACGAAGGACCTTCCCCGACTGGGCCTGGCCCCCGGCTCCGACGGCCGCCTCAACGAGGAGGCGATGGCGCGCGGCGTGACGACCGTTCGGCGGTTCGCTCGGATCAACCGCGCGCTCGGCATCTCGAAGACCCTCGCCGTCGCGACGAGCGCGGTGCGGGACGCCCCGAACGGTCCCGACTTCGTTCGGGAGGTCGAGCGCGCGTCGGGCGTTCTTCTCCGCGTTCTCTCCGGTGCCGAAGAAGCCCGCTACGGGTACCTCGGGGCCGCGGGGGCCTGGGAACTTGAGAACGACATCGTCCTCGACCTCGGGGGCGGCTCGCTCCAGCTGGCCGAGGTGCATTCGGGGGCGCTCCGCAATTCGGTGAGCTTGCCCCTCGGGGCGCTCCGGCTCTCGCAGCGGTACTTCGAGCACGACCCCCCGAAGCGTCGGGAGTGGGACGACCTCCGCACGCACGTGCGGACCACCCTCGCTTCGGTGCTCGAAGCGTTTGGAGGGGGGCCGTACCGCCTGGTCGGCATCGGAGGGACCGTCCGCTCCCTGGCCCGAGCCTCGGTCGCGCTCCGTGAGTACCCCTTGCGCCGCGTGCATGGCTATGCGCTCACCGACCACGACGTCGAGGCGCTCAGCGAACTGTTGGGCGAGATGCCCGCGGCGAAGCGTCGTGCCGTGCCGGGGATCGGCGGGGACCGCGCCGACATCGTCCTCGCGGGGATCGTCGTCCTCGAGGAGCTCGTCCGGGCGGTGAAGGTCGACCGGATCCTCGTCTCGGGAACCGGGATTCGAGAAGGGATCGCGTTCGAGGCGATCGGGGCGAAACTACCCGCCCCCGCGGACGTTCTCGCCGAGAGGTCGGCGGCGGCCGCCGCCCAGTCGTTCGCCTTCCGTCTCGACCACGGACGCGAGGTCGCCGCGACCTGCCAGGCTCTCTTCGACGTGCTCGCGCCCCGCTTCGAGGGTGGTCCGAAGGAAGCCCGTGCGCTCCGGGTCGCTGCGTGGATGCACGACGCCGGGACCGCGATCGACCTGTGGAACCACGCCCACCACTCCGCGTACCTGATCCAGAACTACCCGATCTGGGGCCTCGATCAGCGGGAGGTGTTGCTCGCGTCGATGGCGACGTACCTGCACGAAGGCGACCTTCCCCCCTCGGAGTGGAAGAAAGGGTTCCTCCCGATCATCGGTCCGCCCGACCTCGCGATGGCCTCCCGGCTCGGCGCCATCCTCGAGGTCGCGGAGCTCCTGTCGCCGGCTCGGCCGCGGTTTGGCCTGGCCGCCGGCGGACGCGCTCTCGCGCTCAGCTTTTCTGCTCCGGCCGATACGACCCTTCCCCCTCGCTGGGTGGAGAAGGCTCGCAAGCCGATGGAACGAGAGTTCGGTCTCGAGGTCCGACCACGCGATGCCTGAACCGTCGCCCGCGCCGCACGGGTTTCCCGGTCGTCTCCTCGTCTTCGAAGGGCTCGACGGCAGCGGGAAGTCGACCCAGGCCGCCCTCCTGGGCAAATGGCTGCAGGCTCGGGGGTACCGGGTCTTCTTCACCGAGTGGAACTCCTCCGAGCTCGTCTCCAAGACGATCCGTCGGGGCAAGAAGAAGAACCTCCTCACCGCCACGACGTTCTCGCTCCTGCACGCGACCGACTTCGCCGACCGCTTCGAACGGCGGATTCTCCCGCCGCTCCGAGCCGGCTACCTGGTCGTCAGCGACCGGTATGCGTACACGGCGTTCGCCCGGGACGCGGCGCGCGGGTGCGCCCCCGAGTGGGTCCGCTCGATCTACGCGTTCGCGCCGCAGCCCGACCGGGTCTTCTACTTCCGCGTCCCGGTCCAAGTGACCCTGAAGCGGAAGATCGCCTCCCGCCAGAAGATCAACTACTACGAGGCGGGGATGGACCTCGGCCTCTCGGACGACCTCTACGAGAGCTACGAGCGGTTCCAGACGCGCTTGAAGCAAGAGTACGAGCGCCTCGCCGAGACCGACCGGTTCACGATCGTCGACTCGACGCGTTCGGTCGAGGAGATCCAGTCCGAGATCCGGGAGAACCTGCGTCCGATGCTGGAGCACTTCCCGACGGGGGAGCGACTGGTGCATGACCGATAGGACCTACGGGACCCGGCTCCCCGGGATGCCGACCGAACCGCTCTCGGGCAA
Source organism: Thermoplasmata archaeon (assembly GCA_030040775.1). Classification (GTDB taxonomy): domain Archaea; phylum Thermoplasmatota; class Thermoplasmata; order Lutacidiplasmatales; family UBA184; genus Lutacidiplasma. The sequence goes on from JASHTB010000077.1 coordinate 5,557, forward strand.
GCTCGTCGTGATCGAGGGAGCGGACGGGTCGGGCCGGTCGACCGAGGTCGCGCTCCTCAAAAGCTGGCTCGAGGTCGAGGGCCACGCCGTCGTCGACACCGGTCTTCGCCGCTCCGACCTCGTCAGCGCAGAGATCGACCGGGCGAAGCAGGGCCACACCTTCGGGGGCACGACGATGGCGCTCCTCTATGCGGTCGACTTCGCCGACCAGCTGGAGAACAAGATCGTCCCCGCCCTCTCGGCCGGCTCGACCGTGCTGGCCGACCGGTACATCTACACGCTCATGGCCCGCGCGATCGCGCGAGGGGCCTCCCGCGAGTGGGCCCGTGAACTCTACGGGTTCGCCCTCCGCCCGGACCTCGTCGTCTTCCTGGATGCGCGTCCCGAGATCCTCCTGCACCGGGCGATCGCCAAGTACGGTTCGCTCGACTACTGGGAGTCCGGCATGGACCTCTATCTTTCGAAGGACTTCTTCGAGAGCTTCTTCCTCTACCAGGAGCGGCTCTCGCGGGAGTTCGAGTGGATGGCCCGGGAGTATGGGTTCCGTCGGATCGACGCGAACCGGGTCCCCGAGCAGGTCCATGCGGACGTCCAGCGGCACGTCGCGCCGCTCTACGGAGCCCGGGCTCCACCGATTCCTTCCGTACAGGCGCCGGGGAGACCCCCGGTCAGTCGCGGACGGCGGAAAGCTGCTTCCGCGTGAGCAGCCAGAGGAGCCGCCCGGCCCCCGGCACGAGCCGAGCCGGGAAGTCGAGGAGCGCCGCTCCTCCCTTTCCGAGACGAACGAGGCCGACCCCTTCGCCGACCATCGCGAAGCCGACGAACTCAGTCAACGTCGGGTCGTGGCCCACCAGGGCGACCGTCTCCCCGGCACGGACCGACCGGGCAAGGCGCGCGAAGATCGGCTCCGCGAGCCGGCCCGTACCGAGCTCCTCCCACGGTTCGACCTCCCGCTCGGCCCGAAGCGCCTGCCGGAGGAGCTCCGCGGTCGTGACGGCCCGGTCGGCCGGGCTCGTCGCGATGCGGTCCACCGACGGGAGGAGGCGCGCGATTCCTCGGGCGGCCCGCCGAGTCTGCACCCGGCCCTTGCCGGTGAGCGGTCTCTCGTCGTCGTCGGGCCATCGACCGGGATCCCGAACCTCGGCCGGTCCGTGACGGAAGACGACGACGCGGATGTGGCTTGCCCTCGGCGGCGGACGACGCATGGTCGATGACGAAACACCGGGCAGCACCGGGGGAAGAAAATGAGTGCGGCCCCATGGCGCTGCCCGCGACCGGGGTCTGAACTACGCGGGAAGCGCGGGTCCGCGCGGGAGCGACTCCTCGGAAAACGGATTGGTCGGCCGGGCCTGGTCGAGGGCGACCTGGGCGATGTCCTGAGCGTAGGCGATCGTCCGTCCGATCGACTCGAGGATCCGGGTGACGGCCGCGGCCGTCGCCGGCGCCATCGTGCCTCCGTTGGCCGCCGGAAGGAGCGGGTCGGCGATCGCGCGACCGGAGGCAGCCAGGGCCTCGCCCATGTCGAGCAGGTCGTTCGCCGTGCCCTCGTCGGCCACCGCGAGCACCCCTTCCAGATGCTCCATCGCCTGTTCGTGGAGTTGTCGGAGCGAGACGAGGGTGGCCGATTCCCGGGGGAGGTCCGCCAGCCGCCGTCCGTACTCGGCGAGGACCACGGCGTGGTCCCCGATCCGCTCGAGGCTCCGGGCGACCGTCCAGGGTCCGAGGACGCGGGTCCCGTCGCCTCCCGCGGCGATCTGGATGGCGGCGAGACGCTGGATGTACCAGGCTTCCCGGTCGACCTCGTCGTCCCGGGTCTCCCACTGTCCGTCGTCCCCGAGCGGAAGGTGAGACCAGCTCTCCACCGCCTCCCGGTGGAACTCGACCACCAGGCGGCCCATTCGACCGATTCGCTGGAGGAGAGGGATGGGGCTCTCGTACGCGAGGTCACGCAGCCGAAGGACCTCCCCCTCGTCCGAGATGATCTCGGGTTGTCGCGTGCGTCGGCAGAACGTGCGGGCCACTTCCCGCGTGCGGTCCGTGACGGCCGGCCGTTCGACGACGACGAACTCGCGGGCACCGCCGAGGTACGCCCCGAGCAGGCGTCGGAAGAGATGTTCGGAAGGTTCCCCCCGACCCACGGGGAGGACGGCGGTTGGAGATCGATCGTGAGGATAGGGGGCGCTCTTCGACGACGTCTCCCCGGCCGAAAGGGGCCGAGATTCGGGCGACCCGGCGCCACTTCGTCGGGCCCGGGCGGTGCGTTCGGTTCGCTTCATCGACCACACGAAGGGCGCGCGCGGATATATAGAGTTCCAATTTAGACTATAGTTACTTCCATAGGTATGAGGATTTCTCGGCGGGGATGTTTTTCGCCGGGGGCCGTTCAGCCGCCTCCGGCGAGGAACTTCCGGGGGGACATCCAGGCGTTGTGCGTCTCGACCCGGCCGCTGGCCGGGTCGACCGACGCGAGCACGGCGGCCGCGCGACCGAGCATCGAGAACTCGAGCGAGTACCACAGCACCTGCCACGCGGTCGACGTCGAGCGCACTTCGGCGGAATGGTACGTCAGTTCGAGCATCCGCCCACGATGGAGGGCCGGTGCGTAGGAACGTTCGAGCGCCTCGTCGGCGCTGGTTACCGGGCCCGGGGGAAGGTCGCGCACCGGGAACTCGAGCGTCCGGCCGGTCCCGCGGAGTCCGCTCAGAAGGTGGAACTCCTCGTGACGAAGCCGGACCATCCCGCTGTCCTTGCGCTCCTCCACGAGAAGAAAGACGAACGGGTTCCCGGTCGGCGCAACGGCCGTGAACCCTTCGCGGTGAGCGACCCGACCGGCCTTCCAGCGCCCGACGCCCCGGACCGCGAGGTAGGCTAGGTATCCCGCGAGCAACAGCCAGGCGGTCAACTCCCACACGGGGATCGGAACCCGCCCGCGCTCGTAGAGCATCAGCCAGTACGAGAACCCCGTGAAGGCGAACGTGCCTAGGTTGATGGCCCGGTCGGCGTCCATGTGCAGCTCCCACTTCGAGAACGGGGCGAGCGGCGGGACCGCGAAATGGGTGAACCCGTCCAAAAAGACGTGGGAAAGGCCGCCGCCCTCCATCGCGAGGAAGTAGAGAAGCGGGGAACCGACCGCGAACGCCGGGCTCACGACCGCCGCGAGCAGGAACGGCACGAGGAGCGCCCCGACCCCGGCGATTACGGTGACCCCGAAGAGCGAGTGGGTGATTCCGTGGTGCCGCAGGAGCGGAAACCGCCGGGCCAGCGGGAAGAGCAGCGCATCCGCATCGGGAAGGCCGCCCGCGAGCGCCGCCGCGGCGACATACTGAAGATTATTCGGGCCAAAGATTCCGAACGCGATGAGGTAGGCGACGAGGACGTGCGTGAAGAGGTCCATCGGTTCGGAGGCCCGCCGGGCGAGAAACCCCCTCTTCAAAAAGCCCACGCTGCGCGCTCACGCCAGGACCGCGGGCTCGAGCTCGGTCGACCTAGCGATTCCTCAGTTGGTAGCGGAGCAGCTTTCCGGTGGTGCTCTTGGGCAGCTCGGGCAGGAACTCGACCCATCGAGGCACGTCGGAAGGGGGGGACCGATCCCGAACCCACGACTGCAGCTCCTGTCCGAGCGCCTCGGAGGCCACGACGCCGGGCTTCACGACCACGAAGGCACGAGGGAACGACAGCCCGTCGGGGGCGGTCCGGCCGACGACCGCAGCCTCGAGCACGGCGGGATGCTCGATCAACGCGCTCTCAACCGCGATTGGCGAGACCCACTCCGCCCGGGACTTGAACATGTCGTCGGCCCGGCCGACGTACCAGTGGAACCCGTCCGCATCGCGGTAGAATTTGTCGCCGGTGACGAACCAGTCACCGTGCATCCTGAGCGGTCGCAGGTCCGAACGACCGGAGTATCCGCAAGCGAGCGAAGGCGCCCGAACCCAGAGGTCCCCGAGTCTCCCGGGGGAGACATCGTTCCCTTCTTGGTCCACCACGCGGACGGAGTAGCCCTCCACGGGAGTTCCGGTCGAGCCCGGACGGACCCTCCCGGGACGGGCGGATAGGTAGATGTGCAAGACCTCGGTAGAACCGATCCCGTCCAGGATCTCGACGCCGAACCGGGCACGCCAGCGGCGGTAGAACTCCCCCGGTAGGGGTTCTCCGGCTGACACGCAGTAGCGCAGGCAGGAGAGGTCCGGAGCCGGATTCCGTTCGGCGAAGGCGAGCAAAGCAGCGTACATCGTCGGCACACCGAAGAACAGGGACGGGCGTTCGGCCCCGAGGATTGCGAAGATCGCCTCGGGGGTGGGCCGGCCCTCAAAATAGACCGTGCGAGCCCCGACCGCGAGGGGGAACACCGTTCCGTTGCCCAGGCCGTAGGCGTGGAACGCCTTGGCCGCGGAGAAACAGACGTCGTCCGGCCCAATCCCGAGCACGCCCTTCGCGTACCCCTCGACGCAGGGCCGCCAATCGCAGTGGCGGTGGACCGCCGGCCGAGGGTGGCCGGTGCTCCCGCTCGTCCACAACCAGAACGCCGGGTCGTCCGGGGAGGTCGGCGCCGGCTCGCACTCCGGGTCGCTTCGAGCGGCCCATGCCTCCCACTCGGTCGTGTCGGGACGCGCTCCTCCGACCGAGATCACCGTCGGGGAGTGCCGCACGTCAGCGATCGCGGCCGCGAGTTCCGTGCATGCGCCCTTTCCTACCACGACGACGGGAGCTTCGCTCTCTCGCAGGAACAGCTCTAGGTCCGTGCGGCGTACGGCCGGGTTACAAGGGACCGAGACGGCGCCGATTCGGATCGCCCCCAGGTACACCGCCGCGAACTCGAGCGAATCGGCAAGCACGAGGAGCACTCGATCCCGAGGCCGGACCCCGAGCGAGCGCAGCCCGTTCCCGACCCGACCGATGAGTTCCTGTAGCTCTCGATACGCGGTCGGGACCCCGTCGGCCCGGATCGCTTCCCGATCCCCTCCCCCGGTTCGGACTACCCGGTCGACAAGGTCGGTCGAGAGATTGTACGTTGACATGTGGGGTCTCTCGCTCCACGACCCGGGATCACCGTTTTCAACGGAATCGACGGCGAGAAGGGGTCAGGCCGGCTCACGCGTTTCTGATGGGCTTCTCGGGGTACTACCGAGCGAGGTTCGTCTCCGTCACTGCGGGCGGTCAGACCTCGTAGGACAAGTGGCGCAGCACGCCCTGTCTACCGAGCAACAGGCGCAACAGCGACAACAGCCTTCGGGGCATTCGCAGCACGCGCACGACGGTTGCCGTCTCCGACCCGCTCTCCTTCCCGTCATGACTCCCTCCGTCCGCCTCCCCCGTCCCCCAGGAACTCCGGCCTCCTCCTTCACTCTCCCGTACACCCATCAAGTACTCGAAATCTGCCCGGGGGGAGGACCGTCGGTCTCCGCCTCCGCCGGGCGACAGGACCTCCGCGCCAGGCGGCATGAGCGTTCTCTCCCTCCGGGTTCGAACAACGGAAGGACGGGATGGAGAGAACCGTTTGGTAACGTCCTGACCAAAATGGTACGTGGTTAATTATACCCCGATGCCGTCGGGACGCTAGAGTTCCTAAAGATCCCCCGAAGAGGCGTGACCCCAGAAGGGTCGCCCACCCGAGAGGAGTTTCGCCGGGAGCGCCTCGGTCGAGCGGCCGCCTCTCCTGGAACGTCTCCGCAAGGAGAGAAGAAAACCATGGAGCCCCTCACCGTCCTTCTCAACACACAGACTCCGCTCCTTCAGTTTCTGCCCGAAGACGAAGGTCGTACTGCCCACTGGGAGATCGAGCCCGACTTCGCGAAGCTCGAGGAGGGGACCGACTTCGAGTTCTCCCCCGGCGGGGTCACGCGGATGGTCTACCCTCTCGCCAAGCGGCTTATCGCGGAGGGGCTCTGGAAGGAAGTCCATTGGGTAGCGCTCAACCCGAAGGCTCCCGAAACGGTGCGCCTCCAGCCGGGAATCACCCTCCACAACGTCAATATCGACCCGAGCCGCATGAGAGGGTACGGAAAGACCAAGGAAGCGATCTGGACCACGGTGCACGGGCTCTCCGAGCCGACGCTCTCGCGTGACCTGTTCTGGACGGACGACTACGGTGAGTACACGTTCTACAACCGGACCACCGCTGAACTGATTCGCGGGCTCGACCACCAGCACGATTTCGACCTGTTCTACGTCCACGATTTCCAGCAGCTTCCGATCGGCCACATGATCGGGTCGCTCAAGCCGAAGATCTTCCGCTGGCACATTCCGTTCGACCCCGCGCACGTACCCGAGCCGTGGCGGCCTCTTCTCGAGACGTTTTTCAATGCATACGACGTCGTGGTCGTCAGCTCGGAGAGCTATCGAGACGCGCTGAAGCGTTTCGGTCACCGAGGCCGGGTCGAGCGGGTCTATCCGTACGTCGACCCCGAGGAGTACCACCGCCCCGCTCCCGCCGAGGTTGAGACGCTCGCCGAAGCCCACGGAATCGACCCGAGCGACACGGTCGTCCTCGTGGTCGCGCGGATGGACCCGGCAAAGGGCCAGGACCGAGCGATCGAGGCGATCGCGCGCCTAGCGCCCCGGTTCCCCACGCTCAAGTTGGTCCTTGTGGGGAACGGGAGCTTTTCGAGCTCCCCGGGGGGGGTCGGTCTCTCGAAAGGGAGCCTGTGGCGTCGCCACCTAGAGAAGAGGGCTGAGTCGCTCGGGGTCGCCGATCGGGTGGTCCTCACCGGGCACGTGAGCCAGAGCGAGCTTGACGGCCTCTACGAGCGGTGCGCGTTCACGGTTCTCCCCTCGAGCTACGAGGGGTTCGGGCTGGTCGTGGTCGAGAGCTGGCTTCACCACAAGCCGGCCATCGTATCCGACCGAGCCGGTGTTGCGGAACTGGTCAGGGACGGCGAGAACGGCCTCCTGTTCGGCCCGGATGACCCGGCGTCCCTCGCCCAGAAGATGCAACGGCTCCTCCGGGATCGAGGGCCCCTACGCGAACGCCTGGGCGAGAGTGGCTTCCGCACCGCCCGCGTGTGCACCCTCGAGACCGCGGTGAAGACCGAGTCGAGACTGCTCGGCCGAGTCCTGGAGGCGTGAGCTCGTGTTCGCCATCCCGTCGGCGCTCTGGCCGGTCGTCTACTTCGGCGTCACGATCGCCGTGACCGCCGTGATCGGTTGGCTCGCGAGCCTCGCCATCTGGGGTTTGATGCGTCAGAGCAACCCGCAAGTGACGGCCGCCGCGCAGCGGCTCGGTCTCATCGTCGTCTGGCTGGTCGGCATCGTCATCGCGGTCCAGGAGCTCGGCGTGGCGGTCGACGTCCTCCTGGTCGTCATCGCCCTGCTCGGGGCGGCGGCGATCGTCGCCCTCCGCCAGCCCCTCGAGAACTTCGGCGCCAAGTACTTCACCGACGTCTACTCCCCGTTCAAGGTCGGCGACACCGTCCGCGTCGGGGACCTGGCCGGGAAGGTCATCGAGGTCAATGCGATGACCACCGTGCTCCTCACCGAGGACGACCTCCTGGTCGCCCTGCCGAACGCCCGCGTGCTCCGCGAGCCGGTCGTGAACCTTACGCCGCTCGCGTGGAAGGAGCTCACGGTCCCGATCACCCTCCCGGGGTCGATCGACCTCCCCGCCTTCGAGAGCGACATGGTGAAGGCGCTCGCGAAGATTCGCACCCGCCTCGACCGCCGGTACCCGCCCCTCTTCACGACGAAGTCCCGCTCCCCCCAGTCGAGCGACCTCGTCCTGACCCTGATGGTCCGTCGACCCGAGGACCGGGAGCCGGTCCTCGCCGAGGCGAACCTTCGGCTCACCGAGGTGATGGAGAGGACCCGCGGGAGCGGTTCCCGAGGCACCGTTCCGAGCGAGCCCGTGGAGCACCCGTCGTGAGTCGGACGGCCTCTGGCCGTCTCTCCTTCCGGCCGTCCCACGGCCGTCGCGACCGATGCGCTGCCCGGCGGCCCAGGGACGAAGGGTCGGACGATCCGGGCTCAGGTCCGTGACTCGCCCAGCCTCATCGGCTCCGCGGCTGGGAGACGGCGCTCCCGCTCGGCGGGAGCCTCCCGGCCGGCCCGGCTCCCGTCCGCAAGAAACCGGTAGTTCCTCAGTCCGACGGAGAGGAGCATACCGGTGATTGCCACGAGGGCGGTGATCGCGAAGATGAGCTCGAAGCCGAAGATCGCGTACGTCGAAATCGGGACCCTCACCGGCACACCGGTGACCGTCACGTAGGTCGTCGTCAGAAAGCTCGCGGTCACGGTCGCCGCGATCACCGGCCCGACCGCGCTCCCGAGGTTGCGGAACGTCTGGTTCACGCCCGTCTGGACCCCGAGCTCCTTCGGGGAGACCGTGAGCACGATGATGTTCGACATCGCGATGAGCACCGCGACGTTTCCGATGAGCGCAACGGTCGCGAACAGGAGCAGTTCGGGAATGGTGGAGTGGTAGACGACCAGGCCGAAGCTTCCCAGCGCCATGATCCCAAAGCCGGCGACCATGATGGGCTTCGGACCCCGGGCACCGACCAGTCGGCCCCAGACCGGTGAGAGAGCGAGCATCGAAAGCGTCGTGGGGACCGAGATCAACCCCATCTGGAACTCGTTCAGGTCGAAACCGGGAGAGTACGGGTACTCGACCAGGATGACGAGGGCGATGAAGATCAGGAACATCCCGAGTCCGACGAAGACGCCGTTCACGTTCGAGATCCAGATGTTCCGCTGCTTGAGCGACTGGAACGACACGGCCGGATTCTTCGACCGCGGCTCCCAGAGAAGGAAGAAGACCGTGCCGGCGAGCGCGAGGAGGAAGAACTCGGGGACCCCCCAGGCGATGCCGCCGAAGCGCACCGCCGAGAAGTTCGTCCAGCCCCAGTACGACCCCTCCGTGAGGCCGAACATCACGGTCGCGAGCGCGAACCCGAGGCTCGTGATCCCGGGATAGTCGATCGGGTTCGGCGTGAGATGGGGGGACTCCCGCAGGATGAAGTAGGCGACGACCACGAGGGCCGTAGCCACAGGAATCACGGTGTGGTAGGTGGTCTGCCAACCCGAGACGTAGGTGATGTAGCCGCCTCCGACGAGCCCGAACGACGCGCCCCCGGCGAACGTGGCCGAGACGATTCCCTGCGCAGGGCCCACGCGTGCCGCCGGATACACCTCGGGGAGCATCGCGAAGGCGAGCGGGAACATCCCCATCCCGAGACCCTGGAACGCGCGCACGCCGATCAGCACGTAGATCTGGTTCGCCCGGTCCACCCCGAACGCGGCCCCGATGTTGGGGGAGAACCCTGCGAGGCTCACCGCGACCGCGTAGAGGCT
>JASHTB010000078.1 GCA_030040775.1 Thermoplasmata archaeon
ATCGAGCCGTTGGCCCTGCCGGGAGGGATTTGCGTAACGCAGCAGGTCTACGACCAGGTCTGGAACAAGCTCGCCTGCTCCTTCCGAGAACTCGGCGCTCAGGATCTCAAAGGAGTGCGTTTGCCCCTCGCCATCTATCGGATCGACATCCAATAGCTCGCGAGCACCCGGGGACTACGGGCATCGACCGCTCCTCCCATGGACCTCGCAGCGGACGAGGCGGGTCTCCGTCTTTCCGGCAGGGCTCCCGAGGGCGGGCGCGGAGAACCGCGACGGTCACTCCGTCGGGGAGAAAGGATCGCATCGAGGCCCGAGGAACGTGAGCCGAGGGAGGGAATCGAACCCCCAGGAAACGGATCTGCAGTCCGTCGCATTAACCATTCTGCCACCTCGGCGCGGCGAACGGCAGGGGAACTCGGTTTAAAGCCGTCGAGGACCGTGGCGTTCGTTCTCAGATCGGTCGGAATCCTCGCGCGATGAGCAACCCGGCCGTCCGAACGCCCCAGCGCAATCGTCCGGGCCAACGCAGCGATTGGCCACCGGGAACCACCCTGCGCCGGCGGATCGCCTCGAGAAGGTCGTCGACGGTGACCGCTTCGGTCGGGAACTCGGTGAACGCTCGACCCAGGTCCGCAAGCTCATGCCCGTCGCTCCCGCCGGTCTCCGCAAGCGACCGGCGGGCAGCCAGGAGCTCGGCTCGAGCGTTGGCCACCGCCGACGAGTGGCCGTTCCGCACTTCGACCGCGCCGACGTGGGCCCGTTCTGCGACGCCGCGCCCGACCCCGTGAGAGAACCGAAACGGGTGGGCGAGAACCGCCTCCCCACCCTGCGACTTGACCCACTCGATCGTTTCCGCAATCGGCCGGCCGACCGGCGGCATCTCCCGGATTCCGTAGGCTAGCAGGTGGCCCTCGGTCGTCGAGATCTCTGCCCCCGGTACGACCAGGAGGAACGGAAAACGCTCGACGAGGCCCGGGATCTCTCGATGCCCCGCGACCGTGTTGTGGTCCGTGAGGGCGAACCCGCGGATGCCCGCGTACGGAACCTGACCCGCGATCTGCTCTAGGGTCAGGCGGGAGTCCGGGGAGTAGGACGAGTGAACGTGCAGGTCGAGGCGGAACCCCGGGATCATCGTACCGTCGCCCCGACAGGGACGTCCTCGGTGACCCGTAGGGGTCGGTCGGGGCCGAACCGAAGGACCTCGCCCGTGGTCGCGTCCGCGCTCGGGAGGCGCACGACGACCAGCGCGTCGCGGGGCCACGCTCCGGAGGCGGTCACTACGCGGCCGCCAATATCGACCCGACTGGAACCCTCCGCGTCGGTTTCCACGACCCGTCCCACCTTGAGCGGGACCGAGGCGAACTCATCGTACGAGATCGTGCGCGTCTTCTCGTCCGTCCCTTCGAGGAAGGTACCGGACGAGACTTCGTCGGGAGGTGCCAAGAGGACCGCTCGGTCCTCCTTCTCCGCGCAGAGCACCATCCCCTGCGAGGTCATGCGCCGGATCGTTCGGGGAGCAAGATTCGCAAGAAGAGCGACCGGGCGCCCGGGGAGAGACTCGGATGCGTACGACGGTCGGAGGCCCGCGACCACGGTACGTGGTGCTTTCTCCCCCACGTCGACCTCGAACACGTAGAGGGTGTCCGCGGCCGGATGGACCGAAACCTTCCGGATCACTCCGGCCCGCACCGCCAGGGGTACCGTTCCCTCTTCCCGCGCGGGCCCGGCCGGCGCGGACGTCGTTCCGGAACCCTTGGGCGAAGCGGCGCGGGGGAACAGGGGGCGGACCTCGCCAAGCGCCTGACCGGCAGGCGGAGGCTGAACCGCCTCGTCCCATTCTCCCGGAGACGGCCCACCCGAGAAACCGAGCATCCGAAACACCTCGGCGCTCGAGAACGGGAGGACCGGGGCGAGCCAGACGGCGAGCGCCTTCAGCCTCCAGAGGGTCTCGAAGACCGCGGTCGACCGCGCGGGCTCGGCGGCCTGCCAGGGTCGCGCCTCGTGAAATCGACGGTTCGACTCTCGTACTTCCTCAAGGGCGAGGTCGAGCGCCTCTTTGAGGTGGACTCGCTCGTATTCCTCCGCGATCCGCGCGTGTGCGCTCCGGAGTCTCTCGCCCACTCCCCCTGGCGCGTCCGACCGCCACCCCGCCGGGGGAGGAGGGATCTTGCTCTGGTACCGCTCCCGTGCGAGGACCAGGGTCCGCTGAACGAGGTTACCGTACTGGTTCGCGAGGACCTCCTCCCGGACGGAGTCGAACTCTTCCCAGTTGAGCTCGGTGTCGTGGTTCTGGGGAGCGAGGAGCGCCGCGTAGAAGCGGATGACGTCCGGGGGGTAGTTCTCGAGGAGCGAGGGGATGAACGAGCTGCGGTCCTGGGTTCGTGATTTCGCGATTTTGGTCCCCGCCTGAAGAAGCCACTCGTTCGCGGGGACGTCGTAGGGCAGCCGGAGGCCCCCGACCCCGATCAACATTCCGGGCCAGACGATAGTGTGGTGGAACTTGTTGTCCTTGCCGACGAAGTAGTACTGACGGACCGGCTCTGCCGGGTCCCAGAACCGCCGCCAAGCGTCGGGCCTCCCGGCTCGGATCGCCCATTCCTTCGACGCGGAGAGATAGCCCGTGACGGCGTCGAACCAGACGTAAATCCGCTTCGAGTCATACCCGTCGAGCGGAATCGGCACCCCCCAGTCGAGGTCTCGCGTGATCGCGGTCGGGTGGAGTCCCTCGGCGAGGAAGTTCTCGGCGACGCGAAGGGTCCCGGCTCGCCAGTGCTTCTGCTTCGAGAGGTACTCCGTGAGCGCGGGCTGGAGTCGGTCGAGGTCGAGATAGAAATGCTCCGACGGCCGGAATTCCGCCGGCGTGCCGCAGAGCGAGCATCGCGGGTTCCCGAGCTCTCGCGGCTCGAGCGGGTTGCCGCAGTGGTCGCATTCGTCGCCGCGGGCGCTCTCGAAGCCGCAATGAGGGCAGGTGCCGACGAGGTACCGGTCGGGGAGAAACCGACGATGATTCGGGCAGTACGGCCCGTCCTCGGTGCGCCGGTCGATGTACCGGTGCTCTAGAAGCGCGAGGAAGACCTCCTGGACGGTGCGTTCGTGGACGATCGTGTGGGTCGTTGTGAACAGGTCGTACGAGAAACCCAAACGCTCGAACGCCGCCTTGTTCACCGCGTGGTAGCGCTCGGCGACCGCGAGCGGACTCACGCCCTCCTTCTCGGCGGTGACGAGCGTCGGGGTCCCGTGCATGTCTGAGCCCGACACCATCAGCACCTCGTGCCCGCGCAGCCGGTGGTATCGAGCGAAGATGTCGCCGGGCAGGTACGCCCCCGCGAGGTGGCCGAGGTGGAACGGGCCGTTGGCGTAGGGCCAAGCGACCGCAACGAGGATCCGGTCCATTCTCGCCGCCTCCCGCCGCATCGAGCGGCACGGCGGACTTAGGTTTTGCCAAAGTGTTTCGCGCCCTCGCGCGCGGCCTTTATCTTGCGGTCGCTCGTCTCCGGCACGTGGCCGACGAATCCCCGCCGATGCGACGCCCGTCGGTGCCCGAGGCGGACCGGGAAATCGGTGCGCGGCACCCGGTCCTGACACACGGATATGTCGCGCTCGTCGATTACATGGGTGACGACGCGGCGATCGTCCAGGCGGCCCGGGTCTCGTACGGTCAGGGAACCAAGTCGGTGCGGGACGACCGGGGGTTGATCCGCTATCTCATGCGCCATCGGCATACGACGCCGTTCGAAATGGTGGAATACAAGTTCCTCGTGCGGCTCCCGATCTTCGTCGCGCGACAGTGGATTCGCCACCGAACGGCGTGTCTCGCCGAAGGAACACGGATTTTCTTCGACCTTCCGGCCAGCCTCAGATCCGAGAGACCGAGAGTTTACCCGGTGCCAATCGAACAACTTTGGAGGAGGTTCCAACCCACTCGCAATCGCGAGATTCGCCACCAGCGGAACCCATTCTATCGACGGGAACGCATCGAGGCGATGTTCGTCCGCCAACTGAACGAGACGACCTGGCGCATCGATCGCGCACACGTGCGCGCCGTCTCGCAGAGCGGCTTCAAACCGGTTTACCGGATGGCTCTGGAAGATGGCAAGTCCATTGAATGCACGGCCGACCATCGTTTCCGGTTCGCTGACGGCTGGGACACCCTAGCCCACAAGGCGGGGTTGACTCAGGTGCACGGACTCGCCGTTTGGAATCCAGGCGACTACGAGCTCTGTGTCAACGGGACGGAGGTTGTCCGCCCGGCGATGTATCACGACAAGAGCTGGCTCGAAGAACAGATCGTTCGAAAGGGTATCACGCCACGGGAGATCTCCGACGCCTGTGGCGTTGGCGTTGAAACGGTGCGCATGTGGATTCGGCGATTCGACCTTCCCCGGCCCGTGTCCACGGGTTTCCGGCCGGGAAACACCTACTACACCCAGAGGGCTTCGAGGCGCGGCATCCCTCGAGGGCGGCGGATGACGGGGAACGGAAGCGAACCCTACCGTTCCAAAGCTTGGCTAGAGGCTCGATGGGTCACCCTGGGGCTTTCTGCGAGCGCAATCGCCCGGGAATGTGGGTCGAGCGTCTCCGCAATCCGCAAGTGGCTGAAGGTGCACGGCCTGACTCACCACCCCCACCACGGCCTCGCTCCCTTCGTCCGGGGGCACATCCCGTGGAACAAGGGCCGGACCTACCGGCTGGGTCGGAGGACCCTCACTCCCGAACATCTCGCCATCCTACAGTCCACACGGGCTGGAGAGGCGTCGAACTTCTGGAAGGGGGGAGTGGCGCGGGACAGGGATTCTATAGGACGATGGACGACGCAGGTGGCCGGGAGCGTTCACGAGCGGAACGGCTGGACCTGTCAGTTATGCCACGAACGTAAACCCGTCCTGCACGCGCACCACGTGATTCCCGTATGGGCGGACGTATCGCTTTCGCGAGAGCGGTCGAATCTGACGACCCTATGCGACGCGTGCCATCGAGCGGTCCACCGTGATGAACTCGCCTACATCGAGAGGCTGGGAGGCGGACCGGTGACCGCTGCGTTTCCGTTTCGGCCCCGCGGTCATCAGAGGCGTTTTTTCGAGCCCAAGCTCGCCCGCATCGCGGGCTTCGAGTACGTCGGGCAGAAGAGGACCTACGACCTCGAGGTCGAGGGTCCCTTTCACAACTTTGTGGCGAACGGCATCGTCACCCACAACTCGGTGAACGAGCACTCGGCGAGGTACTCCGTCGTTCCGGACGAGTTCGAAGTCCCCCCCGCGGAGGAGATCCGCTATCAATCAAAGCGCAACCGTCAGGGAGGCGACGAACGGGTCACGCCCGAGCTCGCGGAGCGGTTCCGTCAGGACCTCGACCGCCTGGCAAAAGAGGCCTACGAAGGCTATACGCGCGCCCTGGAAGCGGGAATCGCGCGGGAGACCGCGCGGCTGATTCTTCCTGTGGCCTACTATACCCAGTGGTACTGGAAGATCGACCTTTGGAACCTGTTCCACTTTCTCTCGCTTCGCCTGGATCCCCACGCGCAGGAGGAGATTCGACTGTACGCGGCCGAGATAGCCAAGATTGCCCGGCTGGTTTCGCCGACCGCCTTCGAGGCGTTCGAAGAGTTTCAACTTGGAGGTCTCACCCTGAGTCGCCGCGAACAACGGGCCGTGCGGGCATTGCTCGACGGAAAGAGTCCGCCCGAGGCGTGCGCGATGGCCGGCCTCCCCCTCACGCGGGAAGACGGAAAGCCGATGACCACCGGTGAAGGGGTCGAATTTCTCGAGAAGCTCGAACGAATCCGTCGACTCGAGTGAGAGCGACGGGCAACCGTATACGCCGACCTCGCCTTCCGCGGGCATGTCGGCTTCTTCAGTCCACGGAATCTTTCTCGACAACCAGAGCGTTCCGGCCGGGGTTCGCGCCACCGGGGGTCTCGTCGACCCCGCGGACGGCACGGTCTTCGCGACGGTCGCCAAGGCGACACGGGATGACGCCCGAGCCGCGATGGAGTCGGCGGCCCGGGCACAACCAGGCTGGGAGGCGATCGGCGCCGCGGCCCGGGCGAAGGTCCTCGTCCGTGCGGCCGAGCATCTACGGGGACGCGCGGAGGAGCTCGCCCGCCTCGTCACGCGTGAGATGGGGAAGGTCCTCTACGAGAGCCGAAGCGAGGTAACCGGGGCAATCGACAACTTCGACTACTACGCTGCGTTCGCGCGGACCCTCTCGGGGGAGGACGTTGCTGGCCTCCCCGCTGGGGAGACGATCCGTCTCGTTTGGCTCCCGCGAGGGGTCATCGTCGCGATCACTCCGTGGAACTTCCCCGCGGCGACGGTGACCCGGAAGATCGCCCCCGCGCTCGTCGGGGGGAACACGATGGTGTTGAAGCCGTCCAGCAACACCCCGCTCTCGTCGCTTCTGATCGCTGAGGTGCTGAAGGACGCGGGTTTGCCCCCGGGTGTCCTGAACGTCGTGCCGGGACCCGGCAGCGAAATCGGTCCGGCCCTGGTCCAGCATCCGGCTTGCTCGACCGTCACGCTGACCGGCTCGACCGCGAGTGGCGTCGAGGTCGTGAAGCTCGCCGCACCGGGCGTGGTCAAGTGTCTGCTCGAGCTCGGGGGGAAGGCCCCGGTCCTCGTTCACAAGGACGCCGACCTCGACTGGGCCGCCCGGGCGACCGTCTGGGCCCGGTACTGGAACGCCGGCCAGGCGTGCATCGCCGCGGAGCGCGCGTACGTCGACCGGGCGGTCGCCGACCGGTTCGCTTCCAAGGTCGCCACCCTGACGAAGGCGCTGCGCGTGGGTCCTGGACTCAACTCGGCGACCGACGTGGGACCGCTCTACTCCTCCGGGGCGCGGGACGGGGTCGCCGAGAGCGTTCGGGAAGCGGTAGCCCAGGGCGCCCGCGTCGTCGTCGGGGGGGCTACGCCGAACGACCCGGCCCTCGCGCGGGGTGCGTTCTACTTACCGACCGTCCTCGCGGACGTCGCCGAAGAGAACCCGGTCGCCCAAGAGGAGGTCTTCGGCCCGGTGCTCCCGCTGCTCACCTTTGCCGACTGGGACGATGCGATCCGACGGGCGAACGCGAGCCGGTACGGCCTCTCGAGCTACGTCTTCACCCGGGACCTCTCGCTCGCCGAGAAAGCGATCCGGGAGCTCCGATTCGGCGAGACGTACGTCAATCGGGTGGGCCCCGAGACGCCGCAGGGGTACCACGCGGGGTTCCGACAGAGCGGGCTCGGAGGCGAGGGAACCGTGTGGGGGGTCCGTGACTACCTTCAACTCAAGACCGTCTACGTCGACTGGAAGGAGCCGCACCGGGCCGACTACTTCCCCCCGTATCCCGACTGACGGACGGGCGGGTCAGCCCGACGTGCAGGTCCATCACGTTCGTACCCGTCGGCCCCGTCCGCACCAGGCCCCCGAGCCGTTCGAGGGCACGGTACGCCGAGTGGCCCTCGAGAGCCGCCTCGAGGTCGACCCCCCGAGCGCGGGCCCGCGCGATGGTTCGGCCGTCGGTCCACCCTCCCGCGGCGTCCGTGGGGCCGTCGATTCCGTCGGTACCGACGGAGAGCACGAGGGCCTTCGCGCCGGCGAGCTCGGCGGCCGCGGACAGGGCGAACTCCTGATTGCGGCCGCCGCGACCCGGGTGAGGGCCGAGCGTCACGGTGGTCTCCCCTCCCGCCAGGAGGGCCACGGGGCGGGGAGCACCGTACCCGGCGGCCCGCACCAGTCGACGCGCGAACGCTCGAGCGACCGGCTGCGTCTCCCCGACCATGCGGTCGGAGACGATCACGGCCGAGTAGCCTCGACGCTGCGCCTCGACAGCCGCCGCCTCGAGCGCGCTGCGGTTGGTGGCGACAAGGACGAACGGCGCCCTCCGGAAGAGGGACTCGCGGGGTTTGGGCGTTTCAGGGTACGTCCCGCGAGCCCCGGCACGGAGGAATCTCACGACGCGAGGAGGTAGCTTCTTCTCGAGGTGGAACCGGCGGACCTCGCGCAGCGCGCCCGAGTACGTCGTCGGGTCGCCGACCGTCGGTCCGCTGGCGATGTCGCTGGGCGGGTCGCCGACGACGTCGCTGACCGCGAGCGTCGCGCGCTTTCGGGCGACGGTCGCGCGGGCGAGCCGACCTCCCTTCACCTCGGACAGATGCCGTCGGACAGCGTTCATCGAGCCGATGGGTGCGCCCGAGGCGAGAAGGACCTCGGTGGTCCGGGCAAGGTCCGCCACCGAAAGCGGGGCAGTCGGCACCTCCGCGACCGCCGACCCCCCTCCCGACACGAGGAAGACGACCGCGTCCTCGGGTTGCGTCGATCGCACGTAGTCGAGCAAGACCTCCCCCGCTCGCCGGCTCGACTCTCGAGGGACCGGATGGTCACCGAAGACGACCGGCACCTTCGAGCGGGGCGCCGGGTAACCGCGCGGGGTCACGGCCAGGCCCCGCACGGGGGCTTCGATCGTCTCGACCGCCGCGTCGAGCATCGGTCCCGCCGCCTTACCGAGCGCGACGAGGTGCACGACACCGCCCGGGGCCGGAGCGATGCGGTATCGCCCGACTCGGCACCCTCTCGCAAGGGGCCGGAGGGTCTGGCGGACCGACCGGGTCGGGTCCACCGCTCGGATTCCCCTCCGCGCGATCGCGAGCGCATCAGAAGCGAGGGTCATCGCCGGCCTCGATCGTGAACCCGGGACGAGGAGAGAACGGGCGGACCGGGCCGGAGAATCGTCCGGGAAGGACCGGTGAGAGCCGCTCGAGCTCGGACGAAGGGCCGTCCCCTACGGCCAGAAGTCCCGCGAGCCGCTGGGCGACCCCCGCCGCGCGCATGACTCCGAAGCCGTTGAACCCCGCGACCACGAACAGCCCGTCCGCGCCTACCACGGGCCCGACGAGCGGACGACGGTCGGGCGTGGAGGAACAGACCCCGGCCCAGGCCCGCACGAGCTCGGCGTCCGCCCAGCCGGGGAACCGCTCCTGAAAGCTCTCGGCCAGGTGGCCGACGAACCGCTCGTCCGCGCCTGGCGAGAACCGCTCGGGGTCGGCTTCCGTCCTCTCGGTTCCGTCCCCCGCGAGGATCCGACCTCCCGACTCCGGTCGAACGTAGACATCGAGGTCGAGGTCGTGGACCGACCAGAACCTCTCCCCGCTCGATGTTGAGGGGCGAAGGAGGGCGGCCTGGGTGCGGTACGGCGCGAGAGGCGCCGGAAAGCCCGTGAGTTGGAGCAGGCGCTTCGACCAGGCGCCCGCTGCGACGACGACCCGCTCCGCTCGAACACGCCCCCCGCCGGTCTCGAGGGCCCAACGTCCCTCGGAACGAGCGAGCGAGTCGAACGGGGTCCCGAGTCGAAAATCGACTCCGTCCCGCCGCGCGTTCTCGGCGTAGATCTCCGTCATCGCGCTCGGGGCGACCACGCCGTCGGTTCGACAGACGACCGAAGCCTTCACGTCGTCAAATCGCCCCCACGGGACCTTCTCCTTGAGCTCGCCGTTCCCGAGGCGGGCCACCTCGACCCCCCAGCGCTTGAGCCTCTCGACGGAGTCCTCCAACGCCGATGCCACGGCCGCGTCGTGGGTCCACCGGGCAAACCCGTTCGCTGAGTAGGCCGAACGGTCAAAGCGAGCGGCCAGGGACTCGTACTCCGCCTTCGAGGCGCGGGCGACCTCGACGTCCCACTCGCTCCAGAGCTGCTCCGTCACGATCCCGGCGGCGCGCCCGGTCGCCCCGGCGGCCGGTGTCCGAGGGTCGTAGACGAGCACGGGAGCGACGTGCCGCTTCACGAGATGGTAGGCCAGGGCGCAGCCCGCGATGCCGGCGCCGAGGACAGCGACTTCGCACCGGTCGGACGACACGACGCGTCTCGAGCACGCGGGACGTTAATACTGAGGCTTCGCCCGCTGGTAGGCGTCCCTCAGCGCCTGGGTGTCGACGTGCGTGTAGATCTGGGTCGTCGAGACCGAGGCGTGCCCGAGCAGCTTCTGGATGAAGCGGATGTCGCACCCGCGCGAGAGGAGGGCGGTCGCGAGCGTGTGACGGAGCATGTGCGGCGTGACGCGACGGGGGATCCCGGCGTTCTGCGCCGCCCGTCGGACAATTCGCTCGACGGTGACCGAGCCGATGGGGAAGAGGCGCAGGTTCGAGACCCCGGCGAGGGTCCGCTCGGTCAGGTACCGGTCGATCGCCGCGCGCGTGCGGTCCTCCAAGACGACCTCGCGGTCCTTGTCGCCCTTGCCCGACCGCACGTGGAGGATGTTGCGTTCGAACTCGATGTCCTCGAGCGCGAGGTGGCAGACCTCGGAGACCCTCAGACCGCCGAAGGCGAGGACATGGACGATCGCACTGTCGCGGGGTGACGAGCGGACCGCTTCGAACAGTCGGTGCATCTCCTCCTCGGAGAGATACCGGGGGAGCCGCTCCGGCCGTCGGGGCGGCTCCAGTTGGTCCGCTACCGACAGGCCGAAGTTGCGGAACAGGGAGGTCAGCCCACGTACGGTCGTGTAGACGGAGTTCTTCGAGTAGTGTCGCTGCAGGACGAGGTACTCCCGGTACGCCTCGAGGTCCTGAAGGGTCACCTCCTCGAGGGGCTTCTGCGCGAACGAGAGGAACGTGCGAGCGATGTGACCGTACTGCTTGACGGTGCACGGGCTCCGCTCCTGGGCCTGCAACATCCGCTGGAACCGCGCCACGAGCGCGGTGACGTCGAACGGGCGGGGAGGGTCGACGTCCGGCCCGGGCTCCCGGCTGCGCCGAGGGTACCCCGGACCGCGCGCGACCACGGGCGAAGAGGCCATCGAGACCTGCTGGCCGGAGTTTGCCATTTAATCGTATGCGCGCAGTGGAACGTTCGCGGTCGCTCCGCCCTCAAATAGCGACGAGGGGTGGCCCGGTCGTGCGCTGTTCGTCGTGTGCGAGCCCCGCGGTCATCGACCAGCCGTACCGGGGCGCTCACGCCTGCGCGGACCACTTTCTCGCCTCGGTCGAAGAGCGGGTCCGACGGGAGATGCACCGGCAACTCCCCCGGTTCGGACGCGGCACGGTCGCGGTCGCTCTTTCGGGCGGGAAAGACTCGTCGGTGGCCCTCGCGCTCTCGCACCGGTACTTCCGCCGTCGGCCGACGGTGCGTCTCGTGGCCGTCAGTGTGGACGAAGGGATCGCCGACTATCGCCCTTCGACCCTGCGCGCGGCCGGGAGCCTCGCGGAGCAGCTCGGGGTCGAGCACCACGTCGTGCGCGCGGCCGAAGAGCTCGGGACGACGGTCGACCGGACGGTAGGCGACCTCCCGGGGACGGTCCCCTGCTCGTACTGCGGCGTCTGGCGGAGGGGCCTCCTCAACCGGGCCGCCCGCGACGTCGGCGCGGACGCCCTCGTTCTCGGCTTCAACCTGGACGACCTCGCCCAGACCGTGCTCATGAACCTCGTTCACGGGGACCTCGACCGTCTCGTACGGATGGCCCCGCACCGGATCCGTCAGCCCGGACTCGTGCCGCGGGTCGCCCCCCTCGCCTCCGTCCCGGAGCGGGAGGTGTACCTCTACGCCCGGATCCGTGCCCTGCCGTTCGACCACCGGGAGTGTCCCCACGCCGGTCGGGCGGCTCGCAACTTCTTCCGCGACCTCGTCTGGAAGCTCGAAGAGGCGCAACCCGGGACCCGACAGTCTCTTCTCAGGACCCACGACCGACTGGTCGAGCAGTGGCTCGCGTCCGTGCCCGTAGAGCGCCCGGCGGTCTGCCGGGCGTGCGGCGAACCGGCGGCCCAGGACCTTTGCCGGGCCTGCGAGTACCTGAGGATCGCCCGGGTCGCGTCGGAGGCGGCGTGAACGAACCGACCCCGACCGCCGCCGCCTCGAGCGACCCGCGCGCGTCGGTGCGCAAGCGGGTGTTCGTCGTCGGGGCCGGGATCATGGGCAGCGGGATCGCAGCCCAGTGCGCGCTCGCGGGCTATCCGGTGACGCTCGAGGACGTGAACGAGGACCTCGCGCGGAGGGGTCTCGAGAACGCCACGCGCGCCCTCGAGCACGCCGTCTCCCGTCAGAAGGTCGGACCCGGGGAGAGAGACGACGCGCTCGGACGGATCGAGGTCGCGATCGGTCTACGCCGGGCCGACTCCGCCCAGGTCGTGGTCGAGGCCGCCCCCGAGGACCTCGCGCTGAAGCGCAAGCTGTTCCGGGAGCTCGAAGAGGCCGCGAGCCCGACGGCGATCCTCGCCTCGAACACCTCCTCCCTCCCGATCACGGCGATCGGCCAGGACCTTGACGACCCGGGGCGCCTCGTGGGGATCCACTTCTTCAACCCGGTCCTGCAGATGCCGCTGGTCGAGCTGATTCCGGGCCATCGGACCCGGGAAGAGGTCGTTACGGCCGCCCGCGCCTTCGCCGAGAGCCTCGGGAAGACCGTCGTGACCTCGCGCGACACGCCGGGGTTCGTCACCACTCGAGCCCTCGGGGTCCTTCTGAACGAGGCCGCCTGGATGCTCTACGAAGGGGTGGCGACCCAGGAGGACATCGACCGGGCGTACCGTCTCGGCTTCCACCACCCGATGGGCCCCTTCGAGCTCGCGGACCTGGTAGGCATCGACACCGCGGTGGCGATCCTGGACGTCCTATGGGACGGGTTCCGGGACAGCCGCTTCCGGGCCTGCCCGCTTCTCCGTACGATGGTGGCGGCGAAGAAGCTCGGCCGGAAGACGGGCGAAGGCTTCTATCGGTACCCGGACCATGCCTCGGGTCGCCCTGGTGGCCCATGAGCGCCCTCACCGACGCGGTCGACCTCGTGATCCTCATCATCGCCTCGTTGGTTCCTGCGCTGTTGTACCTCTCGTGGGTGCAACGGACGGAACGGTATCGGACCCAGGGTTGGGGACCGCTCCTCCGCGCGTTTGCCTACGGCGCCTTCTTCGCAACGATCGTCGCCGCCGTCCTCGAGGTCGTGATAGTCGAGCTCGGCACGGCGGTCAGCCAGAAGTATCCGGGACCCGACTTCACCTTCCTCAACGGCAACTCCCCCCTTGGCTCGTTCTTCCTGGTCCTCGTGATCGCCCCGTTCATCGAGGAGGCGCTCAAGGCGTCCGGCGTGGCGGCGAACTCGAGTCGAATGGCGATCCTCGCGGACGGGCCGGTCTTCGGTGCGTCGGTCGGCCTCGGCTTCGGCTTCTTCGAGACGTTCCTCTACGGCGTCGGGGCCTACCTCACGGGGGGACTCGCCGCCGGGCTCGTCCTGATCCTCGTCCGGTCGATCTCGAGCGTCGTCCTCCACGGGAGCTCGACCGGGATGTTCGGCTACGGCTACGCCCGCTCGAAGTTCAAGGTACCGGGCGCCGGGTCGGGGAGCTATTATCTGCTCGCGGTCGGGATGCATGCGGGCTTCAACGCCCTCGCGTCGCTCGCCGCGATCTTCGCGCTCCTCAGCTTACCCACGGTCGCCGTCAGCGCGGCCGACGTGATCGCGCTGTTCGCCGCCATCGGCTTCGCCTTCTGGGCGATCGAGCACGTGCGCGACGTGATCAACGCCTCCGATTATCCGGCGCTGGTCAAGGGCTCGGCACGGTTCCGACCGTCCGCTCCGCCGTCGACCCCACAGCCGCGGCCTCCCCCGCAGTGAGGGGGAAGGCTAGCTACCGGACGGCGGCTCTTCCGTCCCGCGCTTCCAGGCCGATTCGCCGATCGAGCGGTAGACCGACTCCGCCTCGTCCGCCGGGGGTGCTTCGCCGGTCTGGCCGACGTCGCGGATCCGGCCCTTCTTGAGCAGCCAGTAATGGATCCGCCAGGTCTTCCCGCGGGAGACGGTCGCGTCCTCTTCCTCGCTCGTGAGGAGCCCTTCCTCCTCGAGCTGGTAGAACCGGTCCCGGTCCTCGCTCGAGAGCTTGTTGTCGAGCACGCTGTCGTCCGCGCCGAAATAGCCGAGCACCATCCGGGCGACCGGGCGCGCCTCCTGCGGGGGCATCTTCCCCCGGGCGACCAGCGTTCGCTCGATCGCTCGGGTCAGCTCTGCCTCGGTGAGCGAGGCCATCGCTCGGCTCCTCGACTCGGGCACTTCGCTCGCGAGTAAAAGGTTCGCGCGGCAGGCGAAGTTTCTCCGTTACGCATAAGGGGCGGTCTCGGGTCCGAGCGGCGTGGCCGACCCGGTCGACTTCGAGCCCACGGCCGCCGCCCTTGCGAGCGCCCGCCGGGCCCGGACCCTCGCGCTCTGCCCCGAGTGCTTCGGGCGCGTCTTCGGCCGACTCGGCCACGGCCTGTCGAACCCCGAGAGGGCCGCACGGCTCGAAAAGGCGCTCGGCATGGCCCGGCCCGTGGGAGGCGAAGAGTGCCTCCTCTGCGGAGGGACCTTCGAGCGGCTCCCGACCTGGGTCGAACGGGTCGTTCGCGCGGCCGAAGGCTTCGAGTGGCACCGCTTCACCTGCGGATCCCGCTGGGACCCCGAGCGTCTCGCGCACGAGGAGGCGCTCTGGTCGGAGGTCGGGAGCGAGTGGGGGGAGAGCGCCCGCTCCGCCTTCAACCGGGAGCTCGGAAAGCGCGTCGAAGGGCGCACCGGGGCTCGGGGAGGTCCCGAGAGGCCCGACGTCGTCTTCCTCGCCGACCTCCCCGTGGGTCGGGTCGAGTTCACGGTGCTCCCCGAGTACGTGAAGGGCCGCTACCGCAAGCTCGACCGGACCCTGCCCCAGACCCGGTGGCCGTGCCGCCGATGCCGAGGGCGGGGGTGCGACGCCTGTCACGGGACGGGGAAGACGTATCCGACCAGCGTCGAGGAGATCATCGCGGCGCCCCTCCTCGCCGCGACGCGGGCCGAGGGAAGCCGGTTTCACGGGATGGGGCGCGAGGACATCGACGCGCGCATGCTCGGTCGCGGTCGGCCGTTCGTTCTCGAGCTCGTGCGCCCGCGCGTCCGCTCGGTCGATCTTGCCCAGGTCGCACGGGAGCTGTCCGTGAGCGCCGCGGGCCGGGTCGAGGTCCTGGACCTCGCCCCCTCGGAGGCGGCCGAGGTCCTCCGGGTCAAGGAGGCGACTCCCGAGAAGAGCTACCGTGTCGGCGTGGTCGGGGAAGCCTCCGTGGAAAAGGTTAATGAGGCCCTGGCCGTCGCCGTGGGCCGAGCGATCGCCCAGCGCACGCCCGCCCGCGTCGCGCACCGTCGGTCCGACCGCGTTCGCACGCGTCGGGTCGTCGCGGCGCGCGTCGTCGAGGCTGCCGCAGGGCGGTTCACGCTCGAGGTCAGGACCGAGGCCGGTACCTACGTCAAGGAGTGGGTGGAGGGAGATGGCGGACGCACCGAGCCGAGCCTCTCGAGCCTCCTCGGGACGCCCCTGAAGGTCGATTTCCTCGACGTGAGCGAGGTCCACGATACGGAGACGTAGATGGTCAAGAGCTCGAAGGGGTTCCGCTCCCGCTCCCGGGGGACGTTCACGAAGGAGGTCCGCGAGCGCGGGCTCCCTCCGGTGACACGGTTCTTACGAGAATTCCCGGTCGGGGCGAGGGTGTCGGTCCGGATCGAACCGTCCGACCCGCACGGCCAGCCGCACCCCCGCTATCAGGGCCGGACCTGCACCGTCCTCGGGCGCAGGGGCCGGGCCTATCTGGTCGAGTTCCGGGATGGAGGCAAGCGCAAGGAGCTCATCGCGGACCCGATCCACCTCGTCCCCGTGGAGGAGGGCGGGACGGGCGATGCCTGAACCGGTCCCCGTCGCCAAGGTGAAGGAGCTGCTCGCCGACGAGGCGACCCGCCGGACCCTGCCCCGCGAGGCCGCGCTCGCCCTGCAGCACGCCGAGGGATTTGCCCGCCTCTCCCCCGAGGCGACCGACCGCCTGATCGCGGAGCTGAGGACCCTCCCGTTCGTCGACACCCCCCTCGCGGTGAAGATCGCCGACATCCTCCCGCAGTACCCGGAGGAGGTCCGCCTTCTCTTCTCGAAGGAGAGGCTCGCGCTGGACGAGGAGCAGCTGACGCGCTTGCTCGAGATCGTCGCCCATCACCGATGAGCGGACGGGGGTCCCGTGGAGAACTACGCGTACATCCTCGACTATCTGCCGAACGGCCGGCAGACGGAGCGGGGATTCCATAAGGAACCCCTCGCGCTCGCGGTCGGGGAGACCGAGCTCAAGCTGTTCGAACTCGTGCCCCGCCCGGGCGCGCCGCTCGCGGCGGGGAACCGGGTCCCGCTCGTCCCGCTCGCCGGGGTCCCGCCCCCGATCGACCACGTTCGCCGCCGCATCGGCTTCGACGAGCTCACGGTCTCGGCTCGCACGGAGCTGCCGAACGCCCTCGAGGCGATCGTGAAGGCGAACGCGGGCCGGTACCTCCGGTTCTTCAACGAGTCGCCGGCGGTCTCCCGCCGGTTCCACCTCCTCGAGCTTCTGCCGGGGATCGGCAAGAAGACGATGGAGCAGATCGTCGAGGAGCGCAAGCG
>JASHTB010000079.1 GCA_030040775.1 Thermoplasmata archaeon
TGCGGGGCGTTGCGACCCAGGCCGCTCGGTTTCGGCTCTCCGAACTGAGGGGCCGCCTCCTGAGGGAGCGGGTCTTCGAGGACCCGGCAAGGCTCCTTACACGACTGAAGCGCCGGGGCCTTCTTCTGGAGATTCCGGGCGGAGGGGGGGAGCGAACCTACCAGGTCCCGTACCCCGACGAGCTCCGGCAACTCCTCTTGGATGAGGCGGAGCGATTCGAGGCTCCTGACTCGGGACCCGTCCTCCCGGTCCCGGACGAGCGGGCGGAGATCCGCGCGATGGACTCCGAGTTCCTCGACCGCCTTCGGGAGGTCCTCCGGGAACGCCTCGAAGCGACCGTCGCCTTCGGTCGCTCCTTCAACGTCGAGAAGCTCTCCGAGTACTTCCGCGGGCTGTTCGGGGAAGAGCTCTACTTCGATTCCCTGATCTCGCTCCTCCAGCAGTACGCGCTCGCCGACGTTCCGCTCGTTGCCCCGACGGGACGGCCTACCGGCGCGACGGGCTTCCACCTGGCGCTCTTCGGTCCGCCCGGGACCGGTAAGACGTTCTCCATCGACGACCTCGTGCGGGGGAACCCGCGGAGCGGCGTCCCTCCCCACGGCCTCCCCGGGCGGAACCGTTACTGCGGAGGGATCACTCCGGCCCAGTTCCTCCGCGTAGGGGCCGCGTACACCGGCCGCACGTTCAACTTCATCGTGCCCGAGTTTAACGACTGGTTCAAGTACCGCGGAATGGTCGAGCCGCTCAAGCTCGTGATGGAGCAACGCGAGGTGAAGTGGGAGACCACCCTCGGCACCGTAGGACCTTACACCTTCCGGTCGTTCTTCTCCGTGAACTACAACGTTCACGCGGCCGGAGCCAAGGACTACTGGACGACGATCGGCGACCCGAACTTCGCCGCGCTCGAAGACCGGATGCTTCTCCGTTTCCATCCGATGACCCGCGCCCGTTTCCGCGCCGTGGAGGCGAGCGCTGAGCGCCTCGAGCTCGGCGAGCTGGATTTCGCGCTTGCCGGTCCGATCCGCGACCACCTGACCCTCGTCCACGCGATCGAGACCGGCCATCCCCTCGTCGCCGCCAAGTTCGCGACGAGACCGGTCCGGCTCGAGCGGGGCCTGTATGACCGGCTCCGGGAGGTTTCGGAAAGAGCGCTCAAGCTCACCGACTTCCCGAAGTTCTCACCCCGGCTCAAGCTCAGGGCGGTCCGGCTCGCCGCAGCGGCGACCCTACTCCGTTACTTCTCCGACCCCGGAGCCGGACCTCTCCACATCAGCCCGCTCGAGATCGACTTCGCCCGTCGTTTCTACGAGGAGGAGATCCGTGCCCGCGAAGGACGCCACGGAAGAACGGCCGGCTAGGCGCGAGGGGCCGGTTCGGTTCCGCCGGCCTGCGGCCGAGCTCGTCCAGCGGATGGCCCGTCGAGTGGTCCGTGGGGGAAAGGCGTCGTACCCGTCGCAAGCCGCCTTCCGTAGCGCGCTCCTCCACCACATCCGAAGGGAGGAGCCACTCGCCACCATCGGCGGCGCCCGGCTTCGCCGACTCTTGGTCGGGGTCCCGGGCGTCCGCTTGAGCG
Source organism: Thermoplasmata archaeon (assembly GCA_030040775.1). GTDB lineage: Archaea > Thermoplasmatota > Thermoplasmata > Lutacidiplasmatales > UBA184 > Lutacidiplasma. The sequence goes on from JASHTB010000079.1 coordinate 1,574, forward strand.
TCCGGTACACGGAGCGGCACGACCGACGGCCTCTCGTGAAGTGCCCGGTGTGCAGCTCCGAACTTGTCCCGATCCGGAACCGTACGCTCACGGGCGAGACGGTCGTGCTCGGCCAGCGGTGTGTCCGATGCGATTACTGGACCCATGCCGAGCGGCGAGTCCCGGTACGCTACACGTTTTCCCAGGCCGGGATCGACGGGCGTACGGTCCGGAAGCAGCAGCGGTAGCCCAAGGAGCTTCTCAGCGGGATCCTTCCGGCGGCACGTACATGCGCGGCGGAGGAGGACCCTTTCGCTTCGGTCTACCGACCGCGAAGAGAACGATCGCGGCGACGGTGCCCCCGAGAAGGATGCCGAGGAACAGACTCAGTCCGAACGTTGCGGTCGCGGAGGACGACCCGGGCGAGCTCGCCGCTCCCACGGGTATCGTCAGCGTCGCATTGACCTCGACACCAGCAGAGTCCGTGAGCACGACCCTTACCGAGTAAGAGCCGGCCTCGGCGTAGGCATGGGTCGGAGCGAGTCCGTAGCCGTACGAACCGTCTCCGAACGACCAGGTGACGTCGTACGGGGCGAGCCCGCCGGTGACCGTCGCTAGGAAGTCAACCTTGGATCCGGCAACCAGAGAGGTTCCCGCCGCGCCCGGGCTCCAGGAAAACGTTGCGGAGAGTGCGGGCTCCACCGTGACGGAGATCGACTGGCGCACCGTGACGTTGGCCGCATCCGTGTAGGTGAAGACCGCCGCGTACGTCCCCGCCTCGGCCCACGCGTGCGTGGTCGAATAGACGTCTCCGCTCGGAGCAATCCTCTCTGCCGTAGAACCCGTAAAGTTCCACGTCCCGATTCCCGAGCCGGTTCCGGCGGAAACGGTGGCGCTGAATTCGAGCGCGACGTTGACGTCGGTCACGTTGGTCGGCGTGGCAGCCACTGAAACAGTGGGAAGCGAGTTGACGACGACCAGCCGGGATTCGGTGGTGTTCTCGTGAACGGAATCGTTGACCGCGACGCTGAGAAGGAATGTCCCCGCAGCGTGGTACTGGTGCGTGACGGTCAAACCCCCGGCCGTTCCCCCGTCCCCGAACGTCCAGTAGAACGAGTACCCCGGCGTGCCGCCTACCGCTGTTGCCACTCCGCTCAAACTCTGCCCCACATCTAGCACCGGGTTTGGCCCCGGCGTCAGGACCAACTTCAGGGAGAGGCCGGAGCCGACGGATAGCGAAGTCGATGCGCTGGCAGAAAACCCGAGCGAGTCAGTAACCGTCGCGGTGATCGAGAAGTTCCCCGAGGCCACGGGCGAGCAGTTGACCGTAGCCTGGTCTGCCGACGCACAGCCGGGAGGCAGCCCTGAATAAGAAATCGAATCCGGCCCCGCTCCCCCTTCGTAACCGAGGAGAATCTGCGCGGACTGGCCAACGTCAATATCGCTCGGAGAAGCGGTCAAAAAGGTGACCTCGGGCGGACTTGCGATCTCGCTTATGGTTCCTGACTCGAGATTCGGGACCCAGAGGACGGTGGCGGAGGGAGGTTCGGCCCCGGCGAGGTAGAATGCGGTCGGGTCTTCGGCGAGGTCCCCCGCCGGCATCGTGAGCGACGAGCCGTAGCTTGCTGATTGGCTCGATCCATCAATCACCGTGACCGTGCTGGCGTACGCCGGGGCATTCTGCGTGGTCGTAACGTAAAGATCCTCTCGCGACGGATCGTAGACGATCCCGGTCGTGACAGAGTGCGAAGGCAGCGGAATCGGGCTTCCGACCGTGCTTCTCGTGCTCGGGTCGATGACCGTGAGGTTCGCGCCCGCAACGTACAGCGAATCGTCCGCGGCATCAAACGCCAACGCGATTGCCCCGGCGCCCGAAGCAATTCCGGCATCGTCGACGTGACCATTACTCGCGTTGACGGCCGCGACTACCCCCGACGTCTGGTTTACCACGAAGAGTTCATGGGCGGCGGGGTCCAGCGCAATCGTATCTTGGGAGTACTCTCCCGTGGGAATCCCGACGGTGAAAACCGTAGCGAGGGTCGAGAGGTTCAGAGCCTCCAATCCTTTCGGAACGTTGGCGACCCACAGGAG
>JASHTB010000080.1 GCA_030040775.1 Thermoplasmata archaeon
GCCGGGTCGATCCAGCCGATCGGGCTCGCGTTCCTGGTCCTCGGGCTCGCGGTTCTGCTCGGGGACCTAGGCGTCACCGGCCTTCAGGTAACGGCCTCCGTCACCGTCGTCGGCGTGGTCGAGGTCGTGCTGGCGATCGTCATCCTCTCCGTGATGTTCGCCTCCCTCTTCCTCGCCATCGGTTTCAGCATTGAGCAACCGCAGACGTACTTCGCGGTCGTGAACGCGATCAACCTGCCGGTCCTTCTGACCTCGGCCGCGCTCTACCCCTGGGGCCTTCTTCCGTCTTGGCTCGCGACGGTCGCGTCGTACAACCCGGTCACGCTGGCCGTGAACGTCCTGCGGGAGAACCTGTTCGCGGGAGCGACTCACTACTACCCGTACGACCCCGCTGTCTACCTGCTGGGGCTGTTCGGATGGGCTCTCGCGATGAACGTGATCGCGACCCTACTCGCCCGCCGCGCGCTCGCCCCGCGCCACTAGCGAGGTCGCCCGTATCCTACGGGGAAGGCTTGAACGATCCCCGGGGAGGGCCTGAGCGATCCCTAGGGAGGGCTGGCCGCGCCTTTCTCGACGAACGGGACCCACGCGCCCTTCTCCGGGGAGTAGTCGACTCGCTGGAGCTCGACCACGAAGCTCTTCAGCAGCTCCGCCGGCGCCGGTCGAACGGTCATCGCGTAGACGTAGATGCCGAATCCCATGAACTCGGTCACCCGCCGGAGGACCTCGGGCAGCGCGTCCCGCGGGACGGTCAGGCGGATGGAGGTCTCGCCGAGCAGGGAGGAGAACTCGTCCAGGTCGAACGGCCGGTCGAGCCGGATCAGGGGTTGAGCCGGGGGACCCGCAGAAGGGGCGGGCGGCGCGGTTGCCGTATTCTGGGCACCGATGCCAGAGGATGAGGGGGCCCCAGGGGGTGACGCCCTCACCGGCGCCTCCGGGACACTCGGGGGAGGCGGTCCCCGGGGGGCGAGAGAAGGGTCCTTCGGGGGGTACCGTTCTAGAACCGGCGAAGGCTCCCGGCCGACGAACCGAGGCTCTTTTCGGGCCCGTTGGGGCTGCCTTTTCGGCCGCGGGGATCTCCTTTTCGTTCGCGGGCGCTGGGGGGGCATCGCTCGGACCGTCCGGAGGCTCCAGGAGCCATAAGACCAGTGGTCGGAAACCCTCGTTCCGGACGTCCTTGGACGCTCTTATGAGGTGATTTGTAGCGAGGAAAACCGTGCGACTCCACGTCACGGATAGCCGCTTTTGTAGCGTACTCAACGACAGATGGATTATGTAGGACGGAGTGACTGGCCGCTGTAGGCCCGATCGAAGCTGAGAGGGCCGCAAAGCGGAGTCCGAAACGATGCCAGCGCGCGTGATGAAGGAGTTCCAGGCCCCGCGAGGCCTGCCCAGGAAGACGGCGTCCGTCTGTCCCGAGTGCATCAAGGTCATTCCCGCGATCGTGCGGGAGAAGGAGGGCCGGGTCATCATGGAGAAGACCTGCCGAGCCCACGGGTACTTCTGGGACATCATCTCGAACGACGTCGATTTCTACCTGCGGATGGAGGTCTACGCCCACGACGGGGTCGGATACGAGAACCCGTACTACGACAAGTTCCGCGGCTGCCCGACGACCTGCGGAATGTGCAGCCACCACAAGTCCCACACCGGGCTCGCGCTGGTCGACCTAACGAACCGTTGCAATCTGAAGTGCCCGGTCTGCTTCGCGAACGCGAACGCGGCCGGTTACGTTTTCGAACCGACGCGCGAGCAAATCCACTTCATGCTGAAGACCCTTCGGGAACAGAAGCCGGTCGGAACGGTCGCCGTCCAGTTCTCGGGCGGGGAGCCGACCCTGTCGCCGCTGTTCCTCGATGCGGTCTCGATGGCGCGCGACCTCGGCTTCAAGCAGATCCAGGTCGCGACCAACGGGATCCGGGTCGCGAACGAGCCCGGGTTCGCCCAGGCGTGCCGCGACTCGGGCCTGCACACCCTCTACCTTCAGTTCGACGGACTGGACGACGAGATCTACCGCAAGGTGCGGGGGGTCCCGCTCCTCAAGGTGAAGCAGAAGGCGATCCAGGCGGCCCGCGAGACCCACTCCTCCCAGGCGGAGCTCGCGGCCGGGAAGCCCGACAAGCCCCTCTCGGTCGTCCTCGTCCCCACCCTGGTCGGCGGGTTCAACGAGAAGGAGATCTGGCCGACCGTCAAGTTCGCGATCGACAACATCGACGTCGTACGCGGCGTCAACTTCCAGCCGGTCGCCCTCACGGCGCGTATCCCGGACAAGGACCGGTTCCAGATGCGGTTCACCCAGTCGGACCTCGTCCGGATCCTCTGTACAGAGGGCCCGTTCGACAAGTCGGACTTCTTCCCGGTCCCGTCCGTGGCGCCGATCTCCGAGCTCGTTTCGATCATCCACGGCGAAGAGAAGATGACGCTCACGACGCACCCGGGTTGCGGCTGTGCGACGTTCGCGTTCGTCTCGAAGGACGGGTCGAAGATCACCCCGCTTCCCCGTTTCATGGACGTCGACGGCTTCTTCGAGAACGTCGAGTCGATGATCGAGAAGTACCGGGACGCCCGCTTCTCGCGGGTCCGCACGGCGGTCGCCGGGGCCCGCCTATTGCACGATGTGGCGAAGTACTTCGACTTCTCGAGGTCGCCCGAGGGCTTGAACGAGAAGAACTGCGTGAAGGTCATCGCCGGGATCTTCACCGAGGGGAACAAGGAAGCGCTCGCGAAGTTCACGTGGCGCACGCTCTACATCGGAAACATGCACTTCCAGGACGCCTACGACTACGATATCCAGCGATTGATGCGCTGCGACATCCACTACGCCGTCCCGGACGGGCGGGTCATCCCGTTCTGCTCGTACAACTCGGGCCCGATCTACCGGACGGAGGTCGAGAAGAAGTTCTCGATCCCGATCCCCGACTGGCAGGCGGCGAAGAAGTCGACCGGTGTCACGCTGAAGACGATCGAGACGATGGGTGTCAACGGCGAGGTCATCGTCGACCCCGAGTACTACAAGATCCGGGCCCTGAAGGGCGCCCCCGGGATGTCGGCGTAGGCCGCCCGTACCCGTCTCGTTGGCGTCTTTTCGACCCGGTATCCTTCGCTCCCGGGCAAGCGGTTCGTCTCCCCCGTTCCCCTTACGAACGGCGGGTTCCCACCGCCTCGAAGAGCGCCTCGCCCGGCCTCCTTAAGCGAGAGCTTTCCGGCTCCTTGGGGTCGACCGGCGCGCGCTGTCGGCGCTCGACCTCCCGCCAGACCGCATCGAGCCTCGGGCGGCCGCGCCTGGGAGGGAGGAGGGGTCGGGCGTCGGGGCGCTCCCGAAGCCAGCGGAATCCCGCCTCGAGGTGCTTACAGGTACCGAGCCCGCGGCGGGCGAAGTCCTGACAGGTGCAGAGCGCGCTTTCCCGGGACGGGAATTCCGGGAGCATCACGAGGTAGGCCGTCCGATGCATCGGGTTCCGCACCTCGAGTATAGGGTACGGACGGTCGGTCCGCAACCGGACGTCGAGCGGCTCCTCGACCGAACGAAGCCTTCGTTCGTCGATCGCCGCGCGGTCGGGCCCGACCCGGGGAGCTCCACCGGCCCGGGACGGAGAGCGCCGCATCGCTCGCCCAAAAGCCTCGTCCGCTCTTTAGGGTCAACCGGCACGCGACACCGGTCGACCACCGTCGCCCAAAGATAGTTATGAACGAACCGAGAGTTACCGCCGTGACGGTCCGCTCTGGTCGAAACCGACCGGTCCCCGGAGCGAAGGAGCGTGCCGTGACCGGTCGGGCGGCGCGCCGAGGGTGCGCGTGATCAACGCGACGACCCTCTTCATCATCGGCCTCTTTCTGCTCATCGCCTCCGCCGTGCTCGTCGGCGAGCTGTTCACCCATATCGGCCAGGCGCCGCTCGTCGGCCAGCTCCTGGTCGGGGTGCTCCTCGGGCCCACGCTTCTCGGCCCAGCGCTCGGGCTCGCGTCCGTCACACCGGAGTTCAGCGGCCTCGAGACCCTGGCGACGTTCTTCATCCTCCTCATCGCGGGGTTATCCATCAGCCCGCAGCAGCTGCGTTCCACCGGGGTGCCATCGGCGCTCCTCGGCATGGCGATGTTCTTCATTCCGTTCGCCGGAGGAGCCGGACTCGTCCGGCTCCTCTATCCGACGTGGGGAGGCTACGAAGACCTGTTCGTCTCCCTCACGATCTCGATCACGGCGCTCCCGGTCCTCGGGGTGATGCTGCAGGAGTTCGGCCTTCTTGAGACTCCGTTCGGCGTCTTCCTCCTGAACGCATCCGTCGTGAACGAGCTCTGTGCGGTGACGGTGTTCGCCACGCTCCTTGAGATGAGCACGAGCGGGGTGCCCGGCTGGATCGCGGCCGGGACCGCCGTCGGCAGCGTGCTCCTGTTCCTCGGCACCGTCCTCGCGGTCTACTTTCTCCTTCGGTTCCTGGTCTCCCGGCCAGCGACGTGGAATCGGCTGAAGGAGGGGTTCCGGAGGACCTGGAACTCTCGCGAAGCCAGCTTCGCCCTTCTCATCGTCGCGGCGCTCGGCTCGGCTCTCTACTCGCAGTACCTCGGCCTCACCTTCGTCGTGGGAGCGTTCTACGCCGGGTTCCTGATCACACCGGAGGTGACCGGCAAGACGGCCCATCGCTCGATCACCACCGTGCTCGACACGGTCGGCTGGGGGTTCTTCATCCCGCTGTTCTTCGTCCTGGTCGGCTACGATACCAACTTTCGGTCCCTGGGATTCTCGACCGCCACCCTGGTCGCGTTCGCCGGTCTCGTGGCCTACGCGGTCGTCTCGAAGTTCATCGTCGGTTCGGGGATCTCGCTCGCTCTCGGCCGAACGCCGAACGAGTCATTCCTCTCCGGGTTCCTGGTGACCAGCCGGGGCGCGGTCGCGTCCGCGATGGCGGTCATCCTCCTGTCGGCCGGGGTCTTCAACACCACCGTGTTCACGATCGTCGCGGGGGTCACGCTCATCACGACGATCATCGCTCCGATCGGAGCGCGTCCCTTCGTCCGTACGGTCCTCTCCTCCTGGCACAGGGACCGTCAGGAGAAGGAGGCGCCGGCGGAGGAGAAGCCGGTCTACCCGATTCCCGCGGCCCGCTCTCGCTCCCGCCCACGACTACCCGAACCGCCTCGCTAGAACACCTCGACGTTCGAGGTGAGCCGCGACGGTTATCTTTCCTGGGCTGCGTGGTTTCTCATGGTCTCGTCAGCCGCAGCGGGAACGGTCAGTCCGCGTATCACGCCGTCCCGGCGCCCTCGCCTATCGAAATCGGCCCGGATCGGCCTCGGTCTCCTGCTTACTTTGGTCGGCCTGTTCCTTCTCGCGCTCCTGTTCCCCACGGCTCCGGGTCCGCTCGACCGGGCGCTCCCGGTCGCGGCGGCCGGCATCGCCGCGCTCTGGCTCGGCGGCATCCTGATGGGAGTCGGGAGCCGGTCCTGAGCGGAACCGAATGGTCCCTTTCCCCTGGCGTCTCGTCACGGTGGACATCGACGGTACGCTCACCGTGGGGCACGGCTGGCGACCGATTGCGGTCGCGTTCGGCCGACTTCCCGAGTACGAAACGTCGAACCGACGGTTTTTCGCCCACGAGATCGGGGAGGACGAGCACTTGGTCGACCTGCTCAACCTCGCCGCTGGCCACACGGTCGCGGAGGTCGAGGCGATCGTCGCCCAAACTCCCCGGCTCCTGGACATCCGCGAAGGGGTGGAGGAGCTCCACGCCCTGGGCGCCCGCGTGGCCCTCCTGACGCATAACCCCGACTACGTCATCGACTGGTATCGACGCAGCTTCGCCTTCGACGACGCCGAAGGCGTTCCGGCCCCGATCGGTCCGGACGGACGGATCGCCCCCTGCCACGGCGTGCGCGCGGACAAACCCCAGGGCTTACAGGTCCTCCTCGCCCGCTGCGGCGTCTCGGCGAGAGAGGTCGCGCATCTGGGCGACGGCTGGTCGGACGCCGAGCTGTTCCGATCGGTCGGCGGTGGCATCGCCGTCAACTCCCGTCTCGAGGAAGTGAACCGGGCGGCGGACCGGGTCGTGACGACCCGCGACTTCCCGGACGTCGTCCAGGCCTTGAGGGCCCTCTCCCCGAGGGGCTGAACGCTGGCCCGTCGCGGTCGACAGGATTCTTATACCGCGGCTCCGCTCGAATCCCGAACCGCGATGGAGTATGTCGTCGTCCGCGCGACCCACCCGACGTGGCTCACGATGCAGCTTCCGAGCGAGGTCTCCGACCTTCTGCGGTTCCGCCCTGAGGAAGGGGCTCACCGCGAGGCGAGCCGCACCGTCTCGTTTCTGGCGCGCGGACCGGGTCTCGCGCGCGTAATCGCGTCGTACCCCGCCCGAGAGGCCCTCGCGGTCGAGACCGTCCGCAACCGCCTCATCGCCTCTGCACGTCCGGGAGAGCGACACCTGTTCACCCTGCCTGCGCCGGTCGTCCAGCACCTCGGGCTCCAGGTCTACTCTCGGGGGCCACGCCTGCGGGGAACCGACGACTCCGTCGTTTGGTTCGTCCCCGCGCCCGAGTACTACGAGTACCGCTCGGTCGTAGAGGCGGGGCGGCCGTGGACCGGGCCGTCCGCGGGTCCGTTCGCCCACGTCTACCTCGCGAAGTCGCTCGTGCCGTTTCCAAAGGAGCTCGGGCAGCTCGCCGAGCTCGAGTACCGCATCGAAGAGGAGGAGTGGCGACCCGCGGTGGAGGCCCTGCAGAAAGTCGGACGGGGCCGAAGAGTCGTTTTGTGAGCGAGGGATTAAATTCGGTGTCCGAAAAGTTACGAAGTTATTTATACGGACCCGAGGGATAGTTTTGGTTGATGCCGGGCACCGACCACGGGAGCTCTAAGGCGAGCTCTTCCAAGCGGTACACTCTCCGTAACCCCATCCCCCTCCGGACGGAGGAGGACGTGCGAACCACGAGGGCGGGGATCCCCACCGACTCGACGATCCAGGAAGCCTCCGGCCCGGTCGACTTTGACTCGCTCGCGAAGGCGATCCGCCGGTCGGTCGGCCACGAGGGGATGCGTCCGGAAGACGCTCGGTCGATCGCGGCTCACGTGCTGAACTTCTTCGGGTTCAACGAGCGGATCATCGACAACGTCCTCGAGCCGGACGACCGCGACACGTTCTACATGCTCGAGGACACCGGGATCCTCGAGACGGAGCGGGACGAGACGACCCTCTACGACGGTCGGGAGTGGCGCATCCACTACTGGATGTTCCGCAAAGACCGGATCTTCGACCTCGCGCGCGAAGAGAGCGCCGCGATGGCGGCCGCGGGCGAGAAGGAGATCGTCTACTCGTCCAACGCCCATCGCTCGGGAGGTTTCCTCCTTCCGCACGGTGAGCACGGGACGGGACTCCCTGCCCACGCGGTCTACCACGAGCTCGGCGACGAGGTCTGGCTCGAGCGCCGGCAGAACCCGATCCCTCCGCCGGCCCCGCCGCGCAGCCGTCGGCACGAGAGCGACGAATAGGGGCCCCGGTCGGGGCTTGTCAGAAGCCTTTTCGGCCGCGAGGCGTCCGCCGGCCGGATGCGCCGGTTCCTCCTCCTCGCCCACCGGGTCCCTCCCGCGGGGACTTTTACCCTGAACGACCTCGCCGGCGGGGCGGGCCGCATGGACGAGGTCGCGCGCGCGGTCTCGACCGCCTTCACCCTTTCGAACGACCTGCGGCGCGATACGGAGGTCACGGTGCTGTTCGTCGCGGAGCCTCCGCCTCGTGCGCGCCGCGTGCACCTCGTGGGCTCGCGCCTTCGCTTCCTCAACCCCGACGAGCGGTCGACGGCCGCGCTCCTCAAGAACGCGCTCGTCCGATCGGTCGGGTTCCCCGGCGAGTTCGAGTCGTCCCCGGGTCTTACGGTCGCCGCGGTCGAGCCGTTGGCCGAGCTCGACCGGTTCCTGACCCGACCGGCCGCGGTGTGGCTCTCCGAGGACGGTCGACCGATCTCGGAGTGGTCCCCACCGGGGGGAGAGGTCGCTGCAGTCGTCTCTGACCCGTACGACCCGACCCCGGAGGAGGTCGCCCGGCTCAGCGCGAGCGGCGTGCCGCGCCTCTCCGTGGGGCCCCGCTCGCTCAGGACCAGTCAGGTGATCGACGCGGTACAGCGGGAGCTCGACGTCTATGAGGAGAGGAGTCGGGCCGTGTCGCCCCGCTAACGGACGACGAGCGGCCCGCCGGCGCTTCGAGGGGAACCGACCGCGTCGTGGACGGCCCGGGGCTTGAGCCCTCCGACGACCGCGGTCAGGTGGACGACCTCGCGTGGCTCCGGCCGGACCCGGGTGCCGAAGACGAGCCGCTCGGGGTCGCCGAGGGCTTCGCGCATCGCGCGGACGACGCGGTCGAGCGTGCGGAGCGTGAGGTTCAGCCCTCCGTCCAGGTGCACCAGGGCGGACGCCCGTTCGGCGAGGTGGAAATCGAGCAGCGAGTCGGAGAGCGCCTGGGGGACGAGACGGTCGGGTTCGGAGATGTGGCACTCGCTCACGAGCAGCGTAGAGAGGCCGGACGCGGCGAGGTGGTTCTTCAGGCTCGCGAGGTCGACGTTGAGCTGCGACGGGTTCTCGACCATATCGACCAGGCTCGTAACGAGGGAGTGGAGGTAGGCGTTCCGCACGGAGAACACCCGGTGGATTGGAAGGCGCTCGAAGCGCCGGAGCTTCTCGTTGGCGAGCGCGAGCAACAGTCCGTCCATCTCCTCGAGTTCCTCGAGGGTCGCCTCGACGTTCTCCCGGCGGGTCGGGTTGGTCTCGAGCTCCACCTGGAACGGAAGAAAGACCACAGGAATCGGAAGGGCGTGGGTCGCTCGGAGCTCTCGCGAGAGAAACGGAAGGAGCGCGCTCCCGGTTCCGCCGCCGATCCCCGCGAGAAGGAAGACGATCTCGAAGGGGGCGAGACGATGGAGCATCTCCTCCTTCCCCTCTTCCGCCGCGCGCAGCACGGTCGCCCGGTCCCCTCCGCTCCCTCGTCCGCGGAGCTCGCGCTGTCCGAGGAGGATCTTCTCCTCCACGCCGGTCTGGGTGAGGTGGCGCGCGTCCGTGTTGACCGCGAGCGTCCGCACCCCGGGTATCCCGAGACCGACGAGGTCCTGGGCGGCCTCGCTGCCCGCCCCGCCGAGACCGACCAGGGCGACGCCGGGAGACCGCGCGAGGCTCGTCCACGAGTCGGGGGAGGGGAACGAGGACGCCATCGGCTCCCCCGGCCGCCTAGGGCGGAGGGGAGCCCTCCGCGGTCAGCGGTTCCCCTTCCCGCCGGTGAGTCCGGGCGGACGGGCCGAACTGCTCGAGACGGCTGCGAATGTACTCGCGTACCGCCGACCGTACGGCGTCGTCAACGCTGACGGAGTTCCCTTCGCGCACGAACTCTTCGAGCCGACGGTTGTCCTGCCGCGAGAGCTCGACCACCACCTTGCGGATGTTCTGGGGCGGAAGGTTCAGCTCGATGTACTGTTCGAGACCTTCGCGGATCGTGTCGGAGATCGTGGAGGTCTGCTTCGTCTGCTGGATCTGCTTCAGCTTCTCGAGCAGCTCCTGCGGGATCCGGACCGTCACCCGCTCCGACGTTTCGGCCATGTTCGTCAGACAAGGACCCTTCCTTTGTCTGACGAACGACATATCGAAGTTCGTCTATATGAACTCAGGGGTCCGCCGGACGCTCGGCCGTTCCGTTCGGCCCGCGTGCTAGTGAACTCCGACGATCGTTCCCTCGGCGGTGATATCGATCGCTTCGGCAGCGGGGCGGGTCGGGAGTCCCGGCATCGTTTCGATCGTGCCCAGAAGACCGACCGTGAACCCCGCGCCGGCCGAGCGCACGAGCCGGTGGACCGTGACCGTGAACCCGTGGGGGCGGTTCAACAGACGCGGGTCGTCGGAGAGGGAGAGCGGGGTCTTCGCCATGCAGACCGGGCCGGAGAGCTCACCGATGTGCTCTAGGTGCACGAGGTCGTCCCTCGCCTCCGCGGTCTCCACAACGCTCGCGGCGCCGTAGAGCCGGGTCGCGATCGTCTCGACCTGGTGGAGGACCGGGGTGCCCGCCGGGTACAACGGCCGGCTCTCGTGCCCGAGCGCGGCGACGCGTTCCACGGAGCGGGCGAGGTCGACGCAGCCGGCCCCTCCTTCCTCGAACGCTCGCGACTCGACGACCTCGACGTCCCGTTCGGCACAGTACTTGCGGACGAGCTCCGCCTCCGCGGGCGTATCTCCCGGGAATCGGTTCAGCGCGACGGTCGCCTCGAGCCCGAGGGCCCGGAGGTTCTCGAGATGCTGACCGAGGTTGGCGAGACCGCGCTCGAGCGCGCTTTGGGCCGGCTTCAGCGCCTCCTCGTCGCTCGCGCCTCCCTGGAACCGCAGGCTACGCTGGGTCGCGACGATGACCGCGGCGTCGACGTTCGTCCCGAGCGTGGGCGTCACGATGTCGACGAACTTTTCCGCGCCGAGCTCCGTCGCGAACCCCGCTTCGACGACGCAGTAGTCGGACGTCGCGAGCGCGAGCTCGATCGAAAGCCGGCTCGCCGTTCCGTGAGCGAGGTTTCCGAACGGGCCGGCATGGACGAGCGCCGGGACGCCCTCCGCGGTCTGTACGAGGTTCGGCTCGAGCGCGTCGCGCAGGAGGGCGGCCATCGCTCCCGCCGCCTTGAGGTCGGAGGCCCGGACGGCCTCGCCGCCCCGCGTGTACCCGACGAGCACCCGACCCAGTCGCTCCTTCAGGTCTACGTAGTCGCGGGCGAGCGCGAGGATCACCATGATCTCGCTCGCCGCCGTGATCAGGAAGGAGCTCTCGTGGGCCACGAAGCGCGGGTCCGGTCCCCTTCCGACGACGACGTGCCGCAGCGCCCGGTCCTCGTTGTCCATCGTCCTCGGCCAGACGATCCGGGCGGGGTCGATCCCCAGGGCGTTCCCGTGGAAGAGGTGGTTATCGACCATCGCTGCGAGAAGGTTGTGCGCCGCCGCGACCGCGTGAATGTCGCCCGTGAAGCCGAGGTTGATCTCCCCGGACGGCTCCACCGTCGAGCGACCCCCCCCGGTCGCTCCCCCCTTCACACCGAAGACCGGTCCGAGGGACGGCTGGCGCAGGCACGGAACGGCGGTCCGCCCGATCCGAGCGAGGCCGTCGGCGAGCCCGATCGCCGTGACCGTCTTTCCCTCGCCGTGCTTGGTCGGAGTCATCCCGGTGACGAGGACGAGCTTCCCGCGACGGCCCCGGCCGACTCGAGCCCGGACGGCCGCGACCGAGACCTTTCCGGCGAGCGGACCGGCGGGGTGCCACTCGTCCGCTCTGAGCCCGAGAGCGCCGGCGAGCTCCGAGACGCTCTTCATGAGAACCCACGCGCCGGGGCTATACCTCGCCCGTCATCACATCAACTTTCGGTCACGCTCTCTTCAGGCAATGCTATGACATGGGTCGGTTCCCGACGAACGTGGCGGGGACGCTCGTGCCGTTCGGTCGCAAGCTCGAAGAGCCGATCGCCCTCGCCAAAGAGGCGCTGTGGTCGGTTCCCGTGCCGGACCTGGTTCCGTCAGAACATTGGCCGATGGTCGAGACGCGAATCCGATCCGGTGAGACGAGCGGCGGGGTCTGGAAGCGGGAAGGGTCCGCCCGCGGGATCGCCCTGTGGGAGCGACGAGGTCCGCTCGGGGTAACGGTGGGACTCATCTACCTGCGGCCAGCCGAAGTCTCCGCGCGAGGGTATCGTTCGCTGCTTGAGGCGGTAGCGGCGTCGGCCGGACCGCTCGCGTTCGTCTCCTCCCCGCTCCCGGGCCTCACGCTCGCAGAGGAAGCTTCCACGATGCGAGAGCTCGGATTCGCCCCGTTCGGGCGGTCGGAGATGACCCGCCCGCTCTCTACGCCGGTCGGAGCGCTTGCCGGGTCTGCGGACCGTCGCGTCCGCCCCTTCCGGCCGGAGGACGAGGCGGTGGTGGCGAAGATCCACGAGAAGGCCTACCAGGGTCGGTTCGACCGCTATCTGTTCCTCGAGGAGACGGACCCGACCCGCGACGCGGAGAGCGCGGTCCACGGCCTGGTTCAAGGCCGGTGGGGGCCGTTTCGGCCCGAGGCGTCGATGGTCGTGGAGGAGAAAGGAATCCCGGCCGGCTCGGACCTGGTCGTCGACTCGCCCCGCGGCGTGCTGATCGCGGACGTCGCAACGGACCCCGCCTTCGCGGGTCGGGGGGTGGGACGGAGCGCGCTCGAAGGGACCCTTCGCGCGCTCAAGAGCGCCGGCGCCGGTCTCGTTCGACTCGCCGTGACGGAAGGAAACCGCCGGGCCATTGCACTCTACGAGAGGCTCGGCTTCGTCCGGAGCGGGGGACCGTCCCGGGAGTGGTATCACACCGGTCGGATTCCGGTGGCTCCCGAGGCAGATTAAGACGACGCCTTCGCCTCCGTGACACCGGCCGGTTTCGGCTCGTAGGCGAGGCGACGGAGCGCGCCGAAGGAAACGAGCATCAATCCGGCAAAGAGGACGATCGTGCCTCCCGCGGTAAGGTAGAGCCCCTGGATCCCCAGCGCGAGCACGAGGAGGCCGCCCGCGAACTGGCCGACCGGCACGAGCGCGTAGCTCCCGAGCTCGTCGGCGGAAAAGACCCGGCCCATGACCTCATCGGGCACGGTGGCCTGGATGGTCGAAAGAAACACCGTCGTGATCATGCCGGGCATGAGCCCATAGAGGAAGGCGATCGGCAGCGCGAGCACGATCGACCGGACGAGGCCGAGGGCAAGGAGCCCAACGCCCATTCCCAGGATGAGCACGATCATCACCCGACCGGCTCGGTGCTCGAACCTGACGCGCGAAGCCAAGATGAAACCGGTCGCGGTACCGGCCGTCAGGACCGCCACCAGCGCCCCGTACCAGAGCCCGTTCGAGAGGCCGAGCCACCCTTCGAGGTAGAGCCCCAGCTCGACCAGGGCGACCGCCGAGAGGAAGTTGACGACCAGGCTCGCCACCGTGATCTCCAATAGCCCCCGTCGACGCGCGAGATAGGCGAGTCCGTCCCGTGCCTCGCGGAGGACGGACTTCGAGGCGGACCGTCGCACGACCGAGAGGTCGACATCGAGGAGGACGAGCGCGACCTGGGTCGCGAAGTACAGCACGAAGGGAACCCCGAGGGCGTAGACGACCGGCCCGACGGCGAGGAGGACCCCGACGAGGAGCGTGGCGACGGCGCTCACGACCGCCGCGACCGCGTAGATCACCCCGTTCGCGCGACCGAGGTCGTTCGTCTCGACCACCCGAGGGATCGACGTGTTGTACGCGGGGCGGAACAGCGCTGAGGTCACCGTGACCACCGCCCAGAGCGGATAGGCGACGAGGACCCAGGTCGGGAGGTAGAATCCGGGAGGCCCGGGGAGGGCGAGCGAGGAGCCCGGCCGGTAAGCGAGGTCGAGGGCCGTCCCGGCCGTCGCGACGATCGACACGAGGTTGGCCGTCCGCATCAACAGACCCCGGTCGTACCGGTCGGCGAGGGCGCCCGAGACGAACATGCTCGCCAGGGTCGGAAGGGTCGAGGAGAGGCCGAGGAAGGCCAGCGCGAGCGCGGCGTAGTTCGTCCGGACGCTGACCGGATAGGCGAACGTGACCGAGTAGACCAGCACGACCAGGACGGTGGCGGGAGCCGCGAGCTGGAGCGCCCCGGCCGTCAGGAGAGAGGGAAACGAACTTTGCCGGAAGAGGTTCCCGTAGCGGCTCAGGGAATTCCTCCTCCTCCCGCGGGAACCCGACCGAGGGAGGCGCAAAAAGTCTATCGCGCCTTGCGGCCGATGAGCGCAACCCCCTTGTACACGCCGTCGTCCTTCCGTCGGCGGGACCAACCGTGCGCCTCTTGCATCGTGACCCGGCGACGGGGCTCCTCCGTCTGCGCCTCGAGACCCCGAGCGACCTGTGGCGGATCTCTCGGCTGATCCGACCGGGAGACCGCGTCGGAGCCTCGACCACGCGCCGGGATCCCGAAGCGCCGCAGGAGGTCGCGAGCGCAGAACGGACGCGGCGTCGGGTCTTCCTGACCTTGCGGGCGGAGCAGGTCGAGTTCCACGGTTTTTCGAAGCACGTCCGAGTCACCGGTCCGATCGTCGAGGGGCCGTTCGACCTCGGGCGTCACCACACCCTCGACCTCGCGGAGGGCGAGGAGGTCGTCGTGACCAAGCCCGAGCTCTCGAGCGGCGAGCGCGCCGTACTCGACGAGGGGCTTGCCGGCCGCGGGGACCCGACCGTCCTGATCGCGGCCGTGGACTGGGGGGACTCGGCCCTCGTCCGGATCCACGGCCGGGCGATCGAGTCGGTGGCGGAGGTCCGGCGAACGATCGCCGGCAAGCGCTACCGCGGAGGCCAGGGGGAGAAGGACCGGGCGAGCTACGTGGAAGAGCTCGTCTCCCTCGTTCGCCGGGAGGGACCGAGCGCGACGGCCCTTGTGGTCGCGGGGCCGGGGTTCCTGAAGGAGGAACTTCTGAAGCAGCTCTCGGAGCAGGACCCTCCCCTCGCGAAGAAGGTCCGCCTCTACCCGACCTCCGAGGGAGGGCGCGTCGGGGTCGAGGAGCTTTTGCGTTCGGGGCGGGCGAGCGAAGCCCTGCGAGGCAGTGTCGCGGCCGAGGAGGCCGACCTGGTCGAGCGTCTGGTTCGCTCGCTCGCCGGCGGGACCCGGGCCGCCGTGGGGACGCGCGAGGTCGCGGAGGCGGTCGAGGCGGGCGCGGTCGAGACGCTCCTCGTCTCGGACGCCCGGCTCACGGACCCCGAGCTCCTCCCGGTGCTCGACCGCGCGCGCGCCGGTCAGGCGCGCCTCTTCGTGGTGCGCGACCAGAGCGAGGCAGGGAAACGGCTCTCCGCGCTCGGAGGGGTCGGCGCGATCCTTCGGTACGACTGGACGAGCCCGTCGCGCCTTACGGGATCGACTGGATCGCCTCGCGCGCGTCCTCGAAGCGGCGCTTGAGGTCCTTCAGGGCGAAGCGCAGCGTCTCCCGCGCCGAGAGCGACCCATCGGTCTCGAAGCGGAGGAAGAAGCGCTCGGCGTCCGGTTCGATGTGGATCGAGCCGTGCTCGCACGTCTTCTCGCACGCCCCGCAGTCGATGCATTTGGTCTCGTCCGTGACCGAGAGCTTGCTGCCCGAGAAGTCGAGGATGTTCACCGGGCAGGAGGCCGCGGTGCGCTTGAGGCAGGCGTCGGTGCACCCTTCCTTGCGCGCGATCTTCACGTGGGGACGGGGGAACATCCCCACGCCGTGGGCGACCTGCCACTTCGCGTGGTCGCGGGCGGTCCCCACCACCGCGGTCGCGTAGGCGAGCAGCGCCTGACGGGCGCCGAGCCGAACGATCGGCACGTCCGGCTCGAGGACCGCGAGCGACGCGTCCCCGAGCGGGACGACGTCCTTCGCGTAGACGGTGCAAGGGCCCTTCTTGTCGACGCTAAACATCACCTGACAGTGGACACACCCCGCGCCGCCGCAGGTGCATTCGGTCTTCTTGCGGAACTCGGAAAGGTCGGTCGGGATCGGCAGGAGGCCCAGGCGGAGCGCGACGGCCTCGTCGAACATGCTGGTCGATGAGTCGTAGTCCTTCCCCGTCGCCTCGTCGCGGATCGGCCCGAGATGGAACTCGACGTCCTCGATCGCGAGCTTCGGTACGTCGGCGAGGAGCGTCCGACGAACGGCGTTCACCTGCGAGGCGGTCACCCCTTCGAACTCGAGCTCGGTCGACCGCGGCCGGAGATCCTGGACGGTGACGGGCATCGGTTACATCCGCCGGCCGCGGCGGCCTCCCTTCGGCTTGGTCCCGTCGTGCGGGACGGGGGTGACGTCCTCGATCCGCTGGATCTTGACCCCCGCGCGCGCGAGGGCGCGGATGGCGGCCTGCGCTCCCGGACCGGGCGAGCGCGACCGGTTCCCGCCAGGGGCCCGGACCCGGACGTGCAGGGTGTCGTAGCCCTTCTCCTTGATCACGGCGGCGATCTGGTCCGCGGCCTTCATCGCCGCGTACGGGCTCGACTCGTCGCGCGCGGCCTTGACGACCATCCCTCCGGTCGCCTTCGCGAGCGTTTCCGCCCCGGTGATGTCGGTGACGGTGATGTGGATGTTGTTGTAGCTCGCGAAGATGTGCGCGATGCCGACCTTCGTCATGAACCGGCACCTCCTTCGGGAGCGGGCACGGAGGCCTCGGCCGGAGCCGGGCGGGCCGTGAGGCGCTCGCGGAGCGCGACCCGCACCGCGTGCTCGTCGTTCGCGAGAGGGCTCTGGGGCGCGTAGTGGATTTCGGCCTCCTCGGCCGGACCGACCAGGTACCCCGGACGGGTAACGCGGTGGTCGCCGATCGCCAGGTGACCGTGCACGATCCATTGTCGAGCGCCGAACGGCGTCGGCGCGAGGCCTCGGGAGAAGACGACCCACTCGAACCGACGTTTCAGAAGGTCCTCGGTGGTCAGCGCGAGCACGTCGTCGATCGTCGGGGTGCCCACCGGAAGGATGCCGAGCCGGGTCAGCCGGGCTATCAGGTCGTCGGTCTCGCGCCGAGCCTGGGCGCCCCCCGCCCGCAGGCGCGCCTGGAGCTCCCGTGCCTGGCGGCGGAAGTTGCGGAGGATCGACTGCGCCTTCCACAGCTCTCGTTTGTTCTTGAGGCCGTACTTCTGGAGCAGCTTCCGCTCCTCCTCCATCCGGCCGGCCTCCCACGGATGCTTCGGCGTGTCGTACGTGCGCCGGAGGAACTTCGGGTCGCCCACGGGGTCGATTACTCCTTCTTCGCCGCGGGGGCCGCAGCCGGGGCCGCCTCTTCTCGGGCCGCCGCCGCCGCAGCTTCCTTCGCCGCCTTTTTCAGAACGCCGGCGGCCATCCCGGTCCGTCCGTTCGAACGCGTGCGCTGACCGCGCACCTTCTGTCCCCGTTCGTGGCGGACCCCGCGATAGCTACGGATCATCTTCATCAGGTTGATGTCGTCGCGCCGCCGGGCATCGAGGTCCGGACCGATGTAGTGAGGCGACTCCCCCGCCACCGGCTCGTGGGTGTGGTTGACCATCCAGCTGGGAACCTGGGTCGTCAGGGAACCGAGGGCGGATTCGATCCCATCCACGGTCGACTCGGGTAAGTTCCCGATCATCTCGCCGGCGCTCACGTGGGCGAGGCGGCAGGCTACCTCGGCGACCCGAAGGCCGACCCCCTTCACCCCGGTGAGCGCGAGCGCCGCGGGTCGGGTTCCGTCTAGGTCGGCGTTCGCGACGCGGACGATGTAGCGGAAGTTCGGGTTGTCGGGAATGACCTTGGTGGTCTTCGACGGAGGGCCGGGCTTTGCCTTGCCCTTCCCCTCCTTCGGCTCCTTCGCTTCCTTCCCGCGGGCGCCCGGCGCACGCTTCGCCGGTTTCTCGGCGGCCGCTTCGCTGGGTGCCGCGGGCGCTGCTTCGTGGGCCGGAGCCTCGGTCGCCTCTTTGGGCGCGATCTCACTCCCCTTTAGGTGGGGCCCCCTGCGATGCGCCGAAGGCGAGCCGCACTTCGCCGTTCGACGCCTGGTCCGAGGGCGCGGCCGCCGAGCAGGCCCTCACTATTAAGCACTTCGGGCGCCGGAGCGCCGGAGCGAACCCGGGCGGCCCGGTGGACCGGTTCGCCGGGCCGCGGGAGCCACCCGGGAGGCCGCCCGGCCGCGGGCGGACCGGGCCGTCCGCCGCGCCTCGATCACCCGATACCCGGACCCCCGGCCCAGCACTGAGACCGGGCCCGGCCAGTTCTCTTCGAGCCACCGCTGGTAGAACCGGATCCCTTGACTCCCCTTTCCCACGAGCACGAGCCGCCCCTCGGAGGAGAGGTGGTCCCTCGCTTCGGACAAGAGCGTAAGGATCCGCTCCCGTCCGATGCGATACGGAGGGTTCGTCGCGATGACGTCGAACCGTTCCCCGGCGACCGGTGCGAAGTACGGGCCGATGCGGACCTCGGCGTTCGCGACCCGATTCCGGCCGAGGTTCTCTCGCGCCAGACGGGCCGCCCGTCGGTTCACCTCGGTAAGGACCACGTGGCCTTCCGGGGTCGCCTTGGCCGCGGCGACGCCCACCGGGCCCCAGCCGCAACCGAGGTCGAGGACCCGCTCCGACCGCCCGAGCTTCAGGTGCTCGATGAGAAGGGCGGTCCCCGGGTCGAGCCCGTGCGAAGAGAAGACACCCGCGTCGACGGCGAAGGAGAGCATCTCGCCCCGGTAGAGGAATCGCCGCTCCGCCGGGGCGGAGCGAGACCGGGGTCGTTCGGTCCAGTACGATTCGCCGGGGGTCGCCTCGTCCTCCTCGGTCACGGGCCTGTCCGCCGCCGAAAGATCGACTCTCGCCGGGGGGCGGTGACCCTCTCTCCGGTACCCAGCGCCTCGCGCAGGAGATCCTTCTCCCGATGGGAGAGCGAGCGAGGCACCTCGACGTGAACGGTGACGTTCAGGTCGCCGCGCGCCGAGCCCTGCAGACGCGGGAACCCTTCTCCCCGGAGGCGGAAGACCGTCTCAGGCTGGGTCCCGGGAGGGATCTTCAGCACGGCGTGACCTTCGAGCGTCGGGACGGTCGCCTCTCCCCCGAGCACCGCCGTCCCGAGCGGGATCGTCGCCTCGGCGAAGAGGTCGACCCCGTCCCGGCGGAAACCGGGCGGTGAGTCGAGCTGGACCTGGACGAAGAGGTCGCCGGGGCGACCCCCCGAGGGGCCCTCCATCCCGTGTCCCGGAACGCGAAGCACCGCTTCGTCCTCGATGCCGCGGGGGATCGTGACCTCGATCCGCTCGACGGTCGAACGTCTTCCACTGCCGCCGCACGTGGGACATTTCTCAAGGATCTTCCGACCCGTGCCGTGGCAGCGGGGACACTCCCCGATCGTAACGAGCTGGGCGAATCCCTGCGAGCGTACCCGCCGGACCTGGCCGCGGCCGTCGCACTCGGGACAGGTCTCGTACGCGGTCCCGTTCCGAGCACCGGTGCCCCGGCAATCCGGGCACGGTCCGGAGTGCGGCACCTCGATGGTCGGACGCGCCCCGTGGACCGCCGCCGAGAGCGGAAGGCGGAGCGTCATCTCGACATCCTGCCCGCGCGAGGTCGGTCGACGTCCCACCCCGCCAAACGGGGAGCCGGCAAACCCCCCGAAGAACTGCTGGAAGAGGGGGGACGCCCCCAACAGGTCCTCGAGGTCGCCCATGTGGGTGAAGTTCTGCCAGGTGAACCCTCCGGGGCCGAAGTCGGTCTCGACGCCCGGGAAACCGAGCTGGTCGTAGCGCCGGCGCTTCTCCGGGTCCGCGAGGACCTCGTACGCCTCCGAGACCTCCTTGAACTTCTCTTCGGCCGCCTTCGGGTTCTCCTTCGCTACGTCGGGGTGATACTGACGGGCGAGGCGACGGTAGGCGGACTTGATATCGTCCGGCGTCGCGCTCTTCCCGACGCCGAGGACCTCGTAGTAATCGCGTTTGGGCATGCTTCGACGGCCCCGCTTCCCTGTTTCTGCTCTCGTCTAGGAAGAACGCTATTTTACGCTCATCGGCCGCGAACGGCCGTCCAATCGAGTCTAATCGGAGTTCCTGTTCCGACGCGGAGCCTCCGCTCGGCCCGTCCTTCGGCGACCGCGAGCTCGAGGGTGCCGAAGCTAGAGGCGAGGACGCCGAGACCTCCTCGTCCTAACGCTTCGTAGCTCAGGGCCTTCCGCACGCGTCGAGGGCGCGACCGGCCCACGAAGACCGCGATCCACTCGGCCGACGGGGGAACCCATTCGCTCGGTACGTTGGTGATGAGGTTCCCGAAATGGTCGACGTGCACTACCTCACCGCGACCGCCGTCCGCCGTCCGTACGGCCGAAGGGACTCGAAGCGGATGCGGGCGATGGCGAGGTCCGAGGGCGGCGGCTCGTTCCCCGAGGGCAAGACGCGCCGCCGCCGGCGCGAAGACGTCCCTCCCGTCGAACGTGGTCCCCACCCGAACGGCCGAATCCTCAGGTCGAGGGCGAATCCGGCGGACCTCGCGGATTCCGAGTACCGCGGCCAGGGGGTAGAGGACTCCGTTGTCGGGACCGACCAGGAACGAACCGTCCCGACAAGCGATGACGATGGGCGCGCGACGGCCCCCCACGCCGGGGTCGACGACCACGAGGTGGACGGTTCCCGGCGGGAAGCGCCGCGCCATCGCCCGCAGCACGAACGCCGCCTCGCCCACGGCGTGGGCGGGGAGGTCGTGCGTGAGCTCGACCAAACGGCTCGGGTCCAGCGAACGGACGAGGACCGCTTTCATCTGAGCGGAGTACGCTGCCCCGACATCGCTCGTCAGGGTGACGAGGCGCGGGCGCCTCCTTTGCGGCGCCACGGACGGCGAACGCGGACCGGGCTTACGACTTCATGATCGCGACCAAGAAGATCCCGATCGCGACCAGGGCCCCGATGACCGCGGCGACGATGACAATGAACGACTGCTCAATGAGAGGCCAGACCGTCTTCCCACCGAAGTCGTGGTAGAAGAACGCCATGAGAATGCCGACGACCAGCCCGGCGACGAGAAGAGCGACCCCGATGGTCCGGCTCTTGCCGCTCCCGAAGTACGCGGTGAAGACCCCGGCCAGGATCAGGAAGAGACCGAAGACCAAGAGGAGCACCGTGATGAAGTTCTGCCAATCGTAGAAATCCACCGGCGAAACGCTTCCCAACATAGAACCTCCTTCAGAATTTGATGCCCGTAAGGGTCTTCGTGTCGATGACGCCCGACACCGAGCGTATCTTGTCGACGACCAGCTGGCCGAGCGCGTTGAAGTCTTCGGCCTCCACCTTCGCGATCAGGTCGTACTCGCCGAACAGCGGATGGAGCTCGACGATTCCTTTGACCCGCAGAAGTTCGGTGTAGACCTCGTGCTCCTTCGCGGGGGCCGTGCTGATGAGTACGAAGCCAATGGCCACCGCCTACCTTCCCCCTCGAGGCGGCGCAAGAACGGGCCCTGCTAATAAGCGTTGTTAGCGACAGAATGTCGCCGGCTCTCGAGGGGCGGGGCGCTCGACCCGCGTCGCCACTCGAGTCGACCCACCTTAAGTAGCCGGCCCGTAGCGACCCACCCGGACGATGGCGGTCTCGCTGCGAACGTGGCCGGCACGACTCGTCGCCCGTCCGTGGCTGCTCGCCTTCGTCCCCATCAACGCCGCGACGGCGGGCTTTGGGGTCGTCCTCCCGCTGTTGATCCTCATCCC
>JASHTB010000081.1 GCA_030040775.1 Thermoplasmata archaeon
TGACGGCCCTCCTCTCGACGCACATGCCGGTATGGCCGACCAGCCCGCTTCCGGTGTTTGAACCGGTGGGCGTGGTGGCCCGTGACGGCTACGCTGTGGAGCGCGTGAACTGCCTCACGCACACCGGAACGCACATGGACGCCCCGTACCACTTTCTCGAGGACGGGGTCACGGTCGACCGGATTCCAGCGGACAGACTGGTTGGCCGAGCGGCCGTGCTCGACCTTCGCCGCGACCTGTCGGGAGACCTGATCGGTGCGGACCGACTGAAGTCCCATTGGCCGAAGTCGTTCCGTCCCGAGATCGTGCTTCTCGAGACGGGTTGGAGCCACGAGCGCGCTCCCACCAAGCGCTACCTCTACGAGTTCCCGGGCCTGACGCCCGAGGCGGCCGGGTGGGCCGCCGACCAGGGGATCCGAGGGATCGGGACGGACACCCTCGGGATCGACCCGTTCTCCAACACGAAGTTCGAAGCCCACAAGGTCCTGCTCGGACGCGGGATCTGGATCCTCGAAGCGCTCGACCATCTGGACGAGCTCTCGGAAGACCGACCGTACCTGCTCTTCGCCGGGCCGCTCAAGATCGCGGGCGGGAGCGGGGCGATGGCCCGCGTCTTTGCCCTCGAGACCTGAACGGAGGGTGGCCGGTGCCGCTCGCCTCGGGTCTCTCGGGGTCGAGGGTCCTCGTGACCGCCGCGAGCCAGGGGATCGGGTTCGGGGCGGCTCGGGCGCTCCTCGCCGAGGGAGCGCGGGTGGTCGTGAACTCTTCGAACTCCGATCGCCTGCGTCGCGCCACCCAAACGCTCGAGGCGATCGGCGGGGAGGTCCACGGCGTCGTCGCCGACCTCCGCGAGAGGGCCGACCTTGACCGGCTTCTCGAGGAGACCGTGCGGCAGCTCGGAGGCCTGGACGTCCTCGTCTACGTAGCGGGGTCCCCGCGCCCGGGGCTTTTCATGGAGCAGGCGTTCGAGGATTGGGACGCGGCGGCCCGTCTGTTGGTCGTCAGCCCCGCCTACTTAGCTCGTCGTGCCGCGCAGTCGATGCTCGCCGGCGGTCGAGGAGGGAGGATGGTGTTCCTCGCGTCGGTCGCGATCCGGGAGCCGATTCCCAACATCGCCACCTCGAACGTATGTCGGATCGCCATCGCGGGACTGGTCCGCACGCTCGCTCGGGAGCTCGGGCCGAAAGGGATCCGCGTGAACGGGATCCTTCCCGGGTACGTGCTCACTGACCGACTGGGCGAGGTGCTCTCCGACACCGCGCGCCGGCGCGGAACGACGCCCGAGACCGAGCGGTCCCTGCTCGAGCGCGACATCCCCCTCGGGCGAGTCTGCACGCCGGAAGAGCTCGCCCGGGTCGTCGTCTTCCTCTCGAGCGAGATGTCGAGCTACGTCAGCGGAGCCCTGCTTCCGGTGGACGGCGGACTCCTGCGGTCCGTAGGCTGACCGGTCCGCTCACGTACGGTCGGGCGGAACCGTTTCTCCGAGAAAATCGTCCCGCTCGGGGACGAAGACGTCGAGGATCCGGCTGGCAGGGCCGGGGTCGGTGACGAGCTCGTGAGGGACGCCGCCCGGAATCGAGTAGGAGGACCCGGCTCGCATCCGGTACGTCTCGGAGCCTACGCGGAACCGGCCGCCCCCCTCGAGGAAGAATCCAGCCTGAACGTGCGGGTGCGTATGCATCGGGAAGGTCGTACCGGGAGCGATCTCGTAGAGGACCAACATCACGCCGTTCCCGTGGGCGAGGATCCGACGCTTCGCTCCGGGAAGAACCTCGTGCCACGCCTCGGGCCGGTCGTTCCACAGGGTCATGCCCGGACGACGGCCCCCCTGTATTTGGGGATAGCGAGACCGCTATCGAAGGGCCTGCTCGAGGTCGGCGACGAGGTCGTCCTTGTCCTCCACCCCGACCGAGAACCGCAACAGTCCGTCCGTGATCCCTTGGCGCTCGCGGACCTCCTTCGGCACGGAGCGGTGGGTCATGCGCGCCGGATGGTTGACGAGCGACTCCACGCCCCCGAGGCTCTCGGCGAGCGTGAAGACCTCGAGGCGCCGAAGGAACCGCTTCACCGCGGGAAGCCCCCCCCTGAGCTCCGCCGACACCATCCCGCCGAAGTCGTCCATCTGACGGCGGGCGACGGCGTGACCCGGGTGATTCGGTAGGCCCGGGTAGAGGGTGCGCTTCACGCGGTGGTGTTCGTTCAGGAACTCGGCCACCGCTCGGGCGTTCTCGCAGTGAGCCCGCACGCGAAGGCCGAGCGTGTGGATCCCCCGGAGTACGAGGAAGCAATCGAACGGGCTCGGTACTCCCCCCTGGGTGTTCTGGTACCAGCGGTACTTTTCGAGCAGCGCGCGCGAGCGGAAGGCGAGCGCTCCTCCGATGAGGTCGCTGTGGCCGCCGAGGTACTTGGTGGTCGAGTGGAGGACGATATCGGCGCCGAGCTCGAGCGGGCGCTGGAGGAACGGGCTGGCGAACGTGTTGTCGACCGCGACCCGAGCGCGACCGGTCCGCGCGATTCGGATCGCACCGCGTAGGTCGGTCACCTTCAGCAGGGGATTGGTGGGCGTTTCGAGGTAGAGGAGGTCGACCTTCGGCGGGCGCGCGAACGCCGCGCGGATGTTCTCCAGGCGAGAGGTGTCGAGGAGGTCGACCAGGACGCCGTGGGTCCGGGCGACCTCCAAGAGGCGACGCGTGCCGGCGTACAGGTCGTCGCCCGCGACGATTCGGCGGCCGGACGGGTACGCCATGAAGAGAGCCGACGCCGCCGCGAGACCGGAGGCGAAAGCGAGCGATCCGGCTCCTCCCTCGAGCCGGCCTAGGACACGCTCGAGCACGGCGCGGGTAGGATTGCCGGTTCGAGAGTAGACGAATCCTTTCGCAGTGCCCGGCGAGGACTGGGCGTAGGTCGAGGTGAGATAGACCGGCGGATTGACCGAGCCGGTCAGCTTGTCCGGTGCCTGGCCTTCATGGATCACCCGAGTGTCCCACTTCATGGTACGCCCAAGCGCTGATGCGTTCCGCGATTTCAACGGTTTCGACGCGACGGACCTGTCCGTTTTCGTATCGCGAAAGCGGCTCCTTCCGGACGCAGGCCCGCGCCTTTCGGAGCATATTAATAGCCGGTCCTGGTAGCCGTGTCAACCCATAGCTCGGGTCGGCTTCACGGAGTTCAGGAAGGGAAACGAGATGCCTGCGGCGATGGGAACCGAAACGCCCGGCGCGGTCCTCGAGCTCCCGAAGGAAGTGACGGTCCGCCAGGACGTGTACGTCCGTCGGGCATCGGGGCTCGTGCGCACCGTGAGCGCACGGACGGCTCTGTTCGCGAACCTCGTCGGAATGGGGATCATCGTCAACTTCTTCTGGATCACCGAAGCGTCGGCGTTCTACCCGAACGCGAACCTGATCACGACGGTCGGCATCGGGGTCCTGATCAACGTCGCGGTCGGCTATGTCTACTGGATGCTCGCGAGCGCGATGCCGAGGTCCGGTGGAGACTACATCTTCGTCGGCCGGATCTTTCATCCGTCCCTTGGCCTCGGCGTGAACCTCGTCTTCTCTGTCATCTTCGTGACCTGGGCGGGTCTTTTCGCCTACTTCACGGCGTTCTATGCGATTCCGACGATGCTCGCCGCCTACACCCTCGCCGGCGGCGGTGGGGGAGCACTCTCGATGGCGACCACACTGTTCACGAGCACCAACGACGTCTTCGTCGTGGCGGTGCTGATCCTTCTCGCCGTGGTCCTCATCAGCTTCCTCCCGACCAAATGGATCTTCCGGGTTTCGGTCGGTGTATTCGTCCTGTGCGCGGTCATCTTCGTCGTCATGATGGGCATCCTCCTCGCCACGCCCCAGGCGACGTTCGCGAGCGACTTCAACGCTCACCCGGTCTATGGGACGAGCTACTCGTCCCTCCTCCCCGTCCCCGCGGTGCCCATCACGACGACGGGGACGTTCTACGGCGTCGTCTACACGATGTTGAGCTTTATCGGCTACGCCAACAGCTCGTACTACGGCGGTGAGATCCGAGGGAGCCCGACGCGCACCCAGGGCCTCGCGATCTTCGGTGCGCCGCTCATCTTCGCAGCCCTCATCGGCGGGTTGTACGCAGCGAGCTACTACTCGTTCGGGCGGCAGTTCCTCATCGGGGTCAGCGATTCGTACTTCACTACTCCCGGGGCCGCCTGGCCCGGCCCCCTCTACCTGGCCGCGGAGATCGTCCGCGTGCCGATCTTAGCGGCGTTCCTCTCCTTCGGGCTCGTCCTCACGTTCTTCGGGTTTTCCCTCATCTACTTCATCCTCCCGACGCGGAACCTGTTCGCCTGGTCGTTCGACCGCGTCTTCCCCTCCTTCCTGACCCGGGTCTCGCGGAACGGAGTGCCCTGGGTCGCGGTCAGCGTCCTCGGCGTCGCGGCGGGCCTCGCGCTCTGGATCCAGACCTACTACCCGACCTACCTTGACTACGCAACGCTCAGCTACTCGAACTTCGGCTTCTGGTTCGCCATCGGAATCGTCTGCCTCGCCGCCGCCGTCTTCCCTTTCCTGAAGAAGTCGCTTTTCAACCAGGCGCCGAAGATCGTGCGGGCCCGTATCGGGCCCGTACCGGTCCTCACTATCGTCGGGGTAGCGGCGCTCGGGGCGTCGTGGTTCGTGAGCTACGCTGCTTCGACCGCGAGCTACCTCGGGATCACGAGCGCGATGTACAGCCTGTGGGACCTCCTGCTCCTGCCGATCGTGTTCCTCGTCGGAATCGTCGTATACTGGGCTTCGTACGCGATCCAGAAGGCTCGGGGCGTTCCGATCGACCTCATCGCGAAGGAGCTGCCCCCCGACTGACGCTACCGCTCCCGTTTAAGGGGGGAGCTGTTCCGCCGGCGTCGTGGAGCGACAGGTCGACCTCGTCATCGACCCCCTGCGGCAAGAGAAGGTCTCGCTCACCCTTCCCCTGGCCTTTCGCCGTCCGGTCGAGGACGTCCGCGAAGAGCTCGGCCTCGCGCCCAGCGTGGACGTGACCGACCCGATCGTCGCGAAGGCCGTCGCTCTTGCGGGCGCGGCCCGACGGGCGAGCCCGCGGATCCGGTTCGCCGTCTTCGGCGGAATCGCCCATCGGATGACCTGTCCGGCCAGCAACGACGGTGCGCTCGGCCTCCGTCACGATGTCCATGACATGGACGTCGCCGTCCTGCTCCGGGAGGCACGGGAGTTCCAGAAGTTTCTCTCCGCCGTTCGAGAGGACGCGGGGAGCGCTCTGACGTTCTTCGAGACCTCGGGAGACCGCATCTACAACTCGTTGAGCGGCGGAGGGCGTCTGCGCTGGCACATGGCCGTCGCCCAGGAGGGTGCCCAGATCGTCCTCGGCACGCTCGACATCGTCGCCGATGCGTTCCAGTTCTGCCACCGGATCGACGTCCGCCGGGACGTCGAGCAGGCTTCGGAGAACGGATGGACGCTCTCCCCGACCCACCTCTTGCTGGCAAAGGGGCAATTCATCCAGCGGATTCCTCGCGAGAACGCCTCCTCCGTCCCTGAGCGCGTGCTCGTTCCGTTCGGGAAACGCCAGGTTGTGATCGGCCCGGAAGCGAAGGACGTCCGAGACCTTCTCGCCCTCCTCCACGACCACGAGGTCGGTGAGGGCCCGCAGGACGTTTCGACTCGCGAGTTGGAGGCGCTGCTCGCCGACGACTGGGGTCTTTGGAGGACGCTCGGTCTCAACCTCGAGATGGTGTCCCGGTCCTCGATCCTCCGGGGTCTGGTGCCGGCCGCGCGCGAACGCATCACGGGTCGATTGGTCGTCCTTCGCGACCTCATCGCTCGTCTCGCCCCGAAACGGCGCTTCGCGTTCCTCGGGGGCCCGTGGTGGCAGGAAGTGGACACGACGCCGTCGGTCGACTCCACGGTAACGGTGAGCTGACGCGGCCTATCCCGAGGTAAGCATCGTTCCTCGGATCCCGTCGGGACCGAGGTCCACCACCGCCCCGAGGAGCGTGCCCTCGGTGTACGCGCTCCCTGGGTTCAGCGCGGTCGTTCGGCCGAGCACCACGCTCCCCTTCGACTCGTGAATGTGCCCGTGGAGGCCGAGGACGGGCTGGAACCGTTCGAGCGCGGCGCGAACGGCGGTCGACCCGACGTGCACGAGGTCGGGTTCTCCTCCGGGTCTCATGACCTTCACGAACCCCGGACCGAGACGGGGGGCCAGGTCGAGCGGGGTGTTGTGGGGCGGCACGTGCAGGTTGAAGATGGAGCGGTCCACGTGGGCAAGCGTCCCGGCATCGGACTCGATCCGGCGGGCGATCTCCTCTTCAGGAATCTCGCGGTTCGTGTGCCACGGGGTGGGGTTCGAGTACGGGAGGGTCAAGATCTCGTGCCGCTCGTCTAGCGACAGGACGCCGCCGTCGGTGAGCTCGGCGTACCCGTCCGTGGCGATCACGCCCTCCATGGGCGTGAAGTCGTCGTTCCCGAGCCCGAGCAGGAGTCGCGCCCCGGAGCCGAAGAGCCGGGCTTTCGCCCAGGCGAGCCAACGGCGGAGCTCATCCAGCTCGAGCTCCTGGAACTTCCGTTCGGCTTTCGGCCGGTCGGCGATGAGTTCGAGCCACTCGGCTCGCGTCGTGCGGAACGGCACCGTGGCCGAGTCCCGAACCCACCCCTCGAGCCGTTCGAGCTCTTCCGAGGACCTCGCCGTGCGGGTCTCCCCCTCGACGGTCACAGACCATCCGCCTCCCTCCTCGAACACGGGGGTCATCGTCTTCGCGGCGATGTCCCCCCCGACGATGAGGACGCTCGCCCGGTAGACCTTCGCCGCGTTCACGAACTTCCGAAAACAGACGGCCGATCCGTGCAGGTCTGCGACGAAGAACAGCCGGGTCGGTTTTGCCATCGGAACCTTCGCGCTGGCCGCCGAGAGAAACCTCGGGGGCTAAAGGTTCGCCTGGACGAAGAGAGAAGTCCCGACTCCCGAGGAGGGCCCCGGGAGCCGAAGAAAGGGTTCGGAGGGTTGGTCGGGAGCCAGCTCAGTCTTCGCCGAACTCTCCGCCCATCCCGCCCATGCCGCCGGGGCCGCCCATCCCGCCGCCCCCACCGGGGCCGCCGGACGGCGGGGGAGTCGACTTGGACGCGATGACGTCGTCGATCCGAAGGATCATCACGGCCGCGTCGGTCGCGCTCTCGATCGCCTGGCGGCCGACTCGGATAGGTTCGACGACGTGGAGCTCGCCCATGTCGCCGATCTTCCCTTGGAGGACGTTGACGCCCGCGCGCTGTTGCCCCGCTTTGTGGGCCTTGCGCAGCTCGATCAGGATGTCGATCGGGTCGAGCCCCGCGTTCTCGGCGAGCGTCCGCGGCACCGTCTCGAGAGCCTCGGAGAACTCCTCGAACGCGATCTGCTCCCGTCCGCCGATCTTCGCGGCGTGGTCGCGCAGGTGCATCGCGAGCTCCTCGGCCGTCGCGCCGCCACCGACGACGTAGCGTCCGTCCTCGACGGCGACGGCGACCACGTTGAGGGCGTCGTCGAGCGACCGCTCGATCTCGTCGACCACGTGCTCGGTGCCGCCACGGATGAGGATCGAGACCGCCTTCGCCTTCTTGGCGCCGGTCACGAACGTGAGCGAATCCTCGCCGATCTTCCGCTCCTCGACCAGGCCCGCGCTCCCGACGTCCTCAGGGGTGAGCTCGCTCACCTTGGAGACGATGTTCGCGCCGGTCGCCTTCTGGAGCTTCTCCATGTCCGACTTCTTCACGCGCCGGACCGCGTAGATCCCGTCCTTCGCGAGGAAATGCTGAGCGAGGTCGTCGATCCCCTTCTGGCAGAGGACGACGTTCGCGCCCGACTTCTTGACTTGGTCGACCATCCGCCGGAGCATGTTCTCCTCCTCCTGGAGGAAGGCGTTCAG
Organism: Thermoplasmata archaeon; assembly: GCA_030040775.1. Lineage (GTDB taxonomy): Archaea > Thermoplasmatota > Thermoplasmata > Lutacidiplasmatales > UBA184 > Lutacidiplasma. The sequence continues at coordinate 7,883 of JASHTB010000081.1, forward strand.
CTGGTTCGGGTCGTTGATCTCGATCTTGGCGTCGATCTCGGT
>JASHTB010000082.1 GCA_030040775.1 Thermoplasmata archaeon
GCTGGCGTTGGCAACGTTCGGCGAAGTGGGCGAAATCTCGGTCGAGTCCTGTAGCTCCGAAGAAGCGAGGGTGCGCGGAAAACGACTAAACCACGGCCGGACTCCCTGCGACAGGGTGCTGAGGTAGCCTAGCTTGGCCAAGGCGCCAGATTCGAGATCTGGTGATGCGTATGCATCGCGGGAGTTCAAACGACGGACCGGGTCGAGCCCGGACGGCGGAGACTCTCCCCCTCAGCGCCTCCGCCCCTCCGCTCATACCGATCGTACTCGAGCTCACGCGCGCCGGTTCGGTCGAGTCGCGACACCTTCGGGTCCCGCTCGGAACCCCGGTGCGCGCCGCGCTCCAGAGGGTCGGTCAGGCGCCGGAGGGCAGCGCCGTCCTGCTCCACGACACTCCGGTCCCGCTCGACCTACCCATCGACCGCCCGCTCACCCTCACCGTCATCTCCACGTTCTCGGGTGGGTAGGGCGGAGCGGCCGCGCGGATCCGGGGCGACCGTCGTATCCAAGTCGTTAAAGGTGTATCTTTCGTCTTAGGTATCCGGGAACAGTTCCGTGCCTTCCAGTTGCCCCATCTGCGAGCAACCCATCCCTTCCACGGCGGCGCATTGCGCCGTCTGCGGTTTTCCCACCGGTCTCGCGATCGAGGGGCTGCGTTCTCTGAACTCGTTCGGTGACGGTGAGGCGAACGGCGAGGCGGTCGTGGAGAGCGCGCCGACGCCCGTTCGCTCGAAGCACGCGCCGCCCCCTCCCTCAGCCGAGGAGGAGCTCACGTCGGCGGTCAGCCGGGACTTGCGGTCCCGCATGGAGACGGTCCGCCAGCTCGGGAGCGGGCCGGACGTGACGAGCGAACTCTGCGAGGCCGCGCTCAGCGAGGCCGAGGGACGCGTGGCGGAAGCGCTCGGGATCCTGAGGTCGGCGCAGGGTCGGCTCGAAGGGGAGACCGAGCAGGTCGTCCGGCTGCGACTCGCGCGGCTCAAGGACCGGCGGGCCGTTCTCGAACGGACCGGCGTACGCCTCGCCCTCGGGCGGGAGTTCGACCGACTCGAAGCCGCCGTGAACGACGGGGAGCGAGACGAAGCGGTACGGATCCTGGTCGACACCGAACGACGGGTCAGCCAGTTCGAGTCGAGCTGGAAAGGACTCCAGGGCCTCGTCGCCCAGATCGAGGCCCTGCGGAACGAAGCGGCGGCGCTCTCCGTCCCCCTCGGCGAGATCTCGAGCGAGCTAGAGAACGTGCGCGACCGCATCCGCGACGGAGCGCTTACCGAAGAGTCCCTCGACAAGTTCGCCGAGGAGGCGGCGCAGATCCTGATGCTCCTGCACGAAGCGATCCCGGCCGCCCTGGACGAGGAGCTCCTTCGATCCGAGAAGGCTCTCGACCTCGTGCCCGAGGACCTCCCCGCCGGGTCGGAAGCGCGGAGGATCCACCTGGAGGCGAGCCGGCACTTGAAGAGGGGTCGGCTCACCGAGGCGATGGACTCCGTCCGGGAGTTGCGCAAGGCGATCACGGCCCTCGAACGGCGGCCGCCGCCCCCGGCCCCGGGGGCCCCGAGCCTTCCTCTAGGAGAGGACGAGGACACGACGCTCGAACGGCTTTTGAAGAAGGCGCGCAGTCTCGCCGCCCGCGTCCGGACCCTTCCGGTTGAGAGCGACATGGCTCGGGACGCGGCGATTCAGATCCGGGCGGCGACCGAACTGTTGCGCGAGCGCAACTTGAAGGAGGCCGACCTTACGCTGACCCGACTGATGCAGATGCTGGCGACGGAGGCGCCCCGGGCGTAGGCGATGTCGGCCAAGTCCACCGCGATGGAATCGCTCGGTCCGAGACTCGAGGCGCTCTCCGTCGAGGGGCAGCGGCTCGAGTCGGAAGGCCTTCCGTTCCCGACCGCCCAGATCCGTTCGGCGGTCGAGCAGTCGCTGCGCTCGCGCAAGCCCGAGCAGGCGTTCCAGGTCCTGAAGCGAGGCGAGGCACTCCTGGCCCGGGTCCTTCCCGACTGGTCGTGGGTCCGCGAGCTCCTGCGGCGAGCGGACGAACTGAGGTCGGTCGCTCAGACGCTCGGTGTCGACGTCGCCCACCTCGATTCCCGGGTCGGTAACCCCCGGCGACGTCTCATGTCCGAACCGCTCAGCGAAGGGTCGCTCGAGAAGGCTGCGGCGAGCGCGTCCCTCGCCCTCGCGGTCCTGAACGACGCGATCCCGAAGTTCTGCGTCCAAGAGGCCCAGCAGCTCGGGGTCCGGATCCGCCGCGCCCGGGACCGGGGCGAGGAGGTCCGCGACGCCGCGGCGTCGTTCTCCCGCCTCATCCAGGCGGTCCAGGACCAGAACATCTCGACCGCCGCCCAGCGCCTGGTCGAACTGCGGAGGGAGGTCGGGCGGATCCCCCGGGCCCCGGCCCTTCCCTCGGTCTCCCCGAACGAGGAGGAGGAGATCCTGGTCGAGGCGAGAAACCTCGCCCGGCGACTCCAGCGCATCAAGGGCAAGGCGGCGAACGCGCAGAGCGCCGCCCGCCTGATGGCCCAGGTGCGCGCAGCGATCAGCGAGGACCGTCGGTACGGAACCCCCGAGGAGGAGATCGAAGCGCTCTGGGCCGAGGTCGACCGCCTGACGCGAGAGCGACGGCTCTCGGAGGAGGGCCCTCCCCTCGCGACGGAAGCGGGGAGCGAAGAGCGGGCCGAGCCGCTCGAGGCGCTGGGCGACGGCCAGGCGTCCGGGACCGAACCGCTCGAGTCAGAGGAGGAGGTCCGCGAGAGGGAAGCGTCCAAGAGCGAGGAGGAGCCCGTCCAGCAGCCCCCGTACGCTTCCTCCCTGTACGTTCCCTACCTCCCGCCGGCCTACCAGGTCGAGAACGAGAACGACGAGTCCGACGATTCCGCGAGCTCGCGGGCGCGCCGCAAGCCCCGACCTCGCCCGTAAGACTTAAATAGGTATCGCAAGTCGTTTATACCTCTTGCCGCGAACGAACGTTCGGTCTGGGACGCGGGACGTCGGCACGATTCTCTCCGTAACCCCTAGTGGTCTTCTCACCGCGCGGGCACCGAACGCCGAGGTGACCGAAGAAGGCACCGCGGTGCGCGATGGCCGAGGGATCGTCCGTGGGAAGGTCGTCCGGGTCTTCGGTCCGGTCGCCCGACCGTACCTGAGCGTCCGTCCCCGACGGGCTCCGACGCCGGCCGAAGGGTTGGCGCTCATCGGCGCCTCCCTCGTTCAGGAAGGGTAGGAGGGAGGGTCGATGCAGAACGAGGAGACGCCGGCAAACGTCGAGAAACCCGCGGCGCGGCCGGAGGACCTCGCCGTGCCGACCCGCTGCACGAGCTGCGGGTCGACCCACCTCACCCGCGACTACGAGCGCGGAGAGCTCGTTTGCGACGAGTGCGGGCTCGTCCTCGAGGAGTCGATGATCGACCAGGGTCCGGACTGGCGGGCGTTCGACGCCGAGCAGGGGGAGAAGCGGGCCCGCACGGGCGCGCCCACGACGCTGACGATCCACGACAAGGGGCTCTCGACCGAGATCGGGTGGAAGAACCGGGACCCGTACGGCAAATCGATCCCGACCCGTAACCGGGCGCAGCTCTACCGGCTGAGGAAGTGGCAGCGGCGGATCCGCGTCTCGAACGCGACCGAGCGGAACCTCGCCTTCGCCCTCGCCGAGCTCGACCGGATCGCTTCGGGGATGGCGCTTCCCCGGAACGTCCGGGAGACCGCCGCGATGATCTACCGAAAGGCGGTCAACCGTAACCTGATCCGGGGACGGTCGATCGAAGGGGTGGTCGCGGCGTCGCTCTACGGGAGCTGCCGCCAGTGCAACGTCCCGCGGACGCTGGACGAGATCGCCTCGAAGTCCCGGATCGGCCGGAAGGAGATCGGCCGCACCTACCGGTTCATGACCCGGGAGCTCCACCTGAAGCTCATGCCGACGCGACCGCAGGATTACATCCAGCGCTTCTGCTCGGAGCTCAAGCTGAAGGGCGAGATCCAGACCCGCGCGAACGAGATCCTGAAGGAAGCGACCGAGCGGGAGCTCACGAGCGGCCGCGGTCCGACCGGGGTCGCCGCCGCCGCGATCTACATCGCGAGCGTGCAATGCGGCGAGCGGCGGACGCAGCGCGAGGTCGCCGAGGTCGCGGGCGTCACCGAGGTGACGATCCGCAACCGGTACAAGGAGCTCACCGAGAAGCTGAACCTCCGGGTCATGCTCTAGGTCGCTCGGCGCGCGGAGCCGTTTGCGTCGGCGAGCGGTCGCTCAGCTACGGCGTCCACGACCGCGAGGGCGAAGCCGTCGTACCCTTTCCGGCCCACCGTCTGGACGACCGTCGCGCTCACGCGCCGGTCCCCGCTCAGCCGGGAGAGGAAGCGGCGGATCCCGAGCACGGCGGCGTCCGCGCCTTCCTCGTGCGCGACCGCGCCCTGACGCACGACGTTGTCGACAACGATGACGCTGCCGGGGCGGGAAAGGCGGACCGCCCAGTCGAAGTACTCGGCGGTCGGCGGCTTGTCCGCATCGATGAAGGTGAGGTCGAACGGTCCCGCTCCCTCGGCCACGAGTCGGGGTAGCGACTCGAGCGCGGGGCCCACTCGGACCTCGACGCGGTCCGTGAGACCTGCCCGGGCCAGGTTCGCTCGGGCGACCGTGGCGTGGGCCGGGTTCAGCTCGAGCGACACGAGCCGGCCCGATCCCGGCAGGGCGCGAGCCAGCCAGATCGTGCTGTACGCTCCGAGAGTGCCGACCTCAAGGATCGAGCGGGCGCCGATGCCCCGAGGGAGCAGGTGGAGGAACTTCCCCTGCGAGGGACTCACCTGGATCGGCGGGAGGCCGGCCGCCGCGCTCGATTCCAGGGCGGCGGAGAGGATCGGGTCCGGCGATAGGAGAAGTTCTTCCGCATACCGGTCCACGTCGGTCCACGGCTCCCGCATTTCGCGTCCACCGACGGGACCGAGCCAGGGTCAGGGATTATCGTTTTTCCGTTCGGGGCTCCGCGGACGGCTTTCGAACCCTGCGATGCTGAACCCGGCCGTAGGACGGACGACCCAGCACCCGCTCCGACCTGCTTCCGCCACCGTCTTCTAGGCACGACTTCTCGACCGGTCGTGACTCGGCGGCTTCCCATCACCGTCCTGGTCTCCGGTGAAGGTACGACCCTCGACGCGCTCGCCGACCTCGCGGAGAAGGCCGAGCTCCCTGCGGAGATCCGCCTCGTCGTGTCGGACCGCGCGGAGGCCCGGGCGATCGAGAAGGCCCGCCGACACGGAATCCCGACCGTCGTCCTTCCGAAGAAGGGAACCGACCGGGAAGCGTGGTCCGCCCGGCTCACCTCCGAACTCGAGAAGAGCGGTGCCGAGCTCGTCGTGCTCGCCGGGTTCCTTTCGATCCTCCCCGACTCCTGGGTCCGCCGTTGGCACGGTCGGGCCGTGAACCTCCACCCCGCGCTCCTTCCGAGGCACGGCGGGCCGGGGATGTACGGCCTGCGGGTGCACGAGGCGGTGCTCGCCAACCGCGAAACGGAGACCGGCGCGACTGTCCATCTCGTGACGAGCGAGGTCGATGGAGGGCCTCCGATCGCCCAGGAGCGGGTCCCGGTCCGACCCGACGATACGCCCGAGACGCTCCGAGCGCGCCTGCACCCGGTCGAGGTTGCCCTCCTCGCCGAGACGATCCGTCGTTTCGCGGAAGGGGTCTGGCCCCTTCCCTATCCCGGACCCGAAGCGCGCGAGCGCGACCGGGGCGAGCGCTTCGCTGCCGTGCGATGAGCGGGGGGCCCCGGCGGGGCAACGAGCACCGAGAGCGGGGTCGGCCGGCTCGGTAGCTCGACCTTCAGGTGGTGGCGGGTCGTCTTCGGGGGGAACGGATCCCCCGACAGCCCCCGCTCGACGACCTCAGCCTTGGTGATCGGGAGGCCCGGCCTCCACGGCTCCACGCTCACGAGGTCGCTCTCGTAGTCGAGGAGCCACGCGGGAACGCGCCGGGCGCCCATCCTTCGGAGCGCCTCGACCCGATGGTGTCCGTTCAGGATCACGAACGAGCCCCGGGCGACCCAGATCGGGTCGTCGAACACCTTCGAGTTCTCGAGCCGGCCGACGATCTCGACGACATTTTCCTCGTCGATCTCCTCGTGCGCCTTCAGCTTCTCGAGAGGGACGAGCTCGAACTCGGGGAGGGCGGTCATGCCGCAGTCCCTTCCCGGGCCTCGGTGAGCGCCCGCCGTACGTAGACCCCGACCATCCGGCGACGGTAGTCCGGCGCGAGGAACGTGTTGTGGACGGGGCGGACCCGGCGGGTCACCTCCGTGGCCAGACGCGAGACCACCTCTTCCGAGAGGCGCGAGCCGACGAGCGGGTCGGTCAGCTCGTCGAACCGCAACGGGTACGGCTCGACGCCGCCCACGGCGAGGCGGAGCGACTCGACGCGCTCGCCGTCCCAGCGGCCGGCGCTCGCGACGCCGAGCTCGGGGAAGTCGTAGGAGGGCCGGACCCTGAGCTTCTTGTACCGGCCCCGGCGGCCGCGGGCGCCGGCGGGCAGGTGGACCGCCACCAGGAGTTCCCCGGGAGCGAGTCGGACCCGGTGGATCCCGTCGCCCGACCGGTCGTAGAGGTCGCCGAGCGGAACGCGTCGCCGGCCCGAAGGGCCCGCGACCTCGACCTCGGCGTCCAGCACCATCAGGGCCGGCGCGAGGTCTCCCGAGAACGTCGCGTAGCAGCGCTCTTTCTGGGGCACGACGTGGCAGCGGTCCCCGTCCGCCTTCAGGCAGAAGCCGAGGCTGGCCCGCCAGAAGTAGCTCTGGTTAAAGAAGAAGCAACGGGTCTCCACGAGGAGGTTCCCTCCGACCGTCCCGCTCGCGCGCACGAGCGGGGTCGCGACCTCGCGCACGGCGTCGGCCACCCCAGGGTAGGCGGCGAGGAAGCCGGGGTCGTTTTCGAGGTCGGCGAGACGCACCATCGCCCCGAGGCGGTCGAGCGAGTGGCCGCGCAGCTCTGGGACGTCTTCGAGGGCGACCAGGTGCGGGCGCAGGTTGAGGTGCATCTTGTAGTTCGGCAAGAGGTCGGTCCCTCCGGCGAGGTAGTCGAACTGTCCCGCGAGCTCTCCCGCGAGACGAACCGTCTCCTCGACCGTCGTCGGGCGGTGGAGCTCGAACGGGTCGAGGTGCATCGTCGCTAGGCTCCCTTCCAAGAGCGCTTTTCCGCGTGTCGCTCGTCCAGGCCCCGCACGACCCGGTCCGGGGTGATCGGGAGCTCGGTGAACCGCACGCCGACCGCGTCGTAGAGCGCGTTCGCGACCGCGGGAAGCGTCGCGACCAGCGGCCCTTCCCCCGCTTCCTTCGCTCCGAACGGCCCTTCGGGGTCGTCGTCGCCGACCAGGAGGACCTCGACCTCGGGCATCTGCTGGGGCATCGGGATCTTGTACTCGAGGAGCGACGGATTGAGCAGGCGCGAGCCGCGGTAGTTCATCGACTCGCCCATCACCTGGCCGAGCCCCATGTGGATCGACCCTTC
>JASHTB010000083.1 GCA_030040775.1 Thermoplasmata archaeon
CGCCTGCTGGAGTCGGAGATCGGGATCCCGGTGAAGGCCGACGACGAGGGGGCTCTCATCGACTGCGCGATGACCGCGATGGGCTCGAAGGGCGTCGCGGGCTCGAGGGACGAGCTCGCCCGCGTCGCGGTGAAGGCGGTCCAGAAGGTAGCCGAGAAGCGCGGCGGCCGGACCGTCTGCGACGTCGACCAGATCAAGGTCGAGAAGCGGCACGGCGGCCAGGTCTCGGACACCGAGCTCATCGACGGGATCATCCTCGACAAGGAGCGGGGCCATCCCCGGATGCCGACGGAGATCGGTCCGGCGAAGATCGCGCTGCTCAACTCCGCGCTCGAGGTGAAGAAGACCGAGATCGAGAGCAAGATCAACATCAAGAACCCGGCCCAGATCCAGAGCTTCCTCGACGAGGAGGACAAGACGTTCCGCTCGATGGCCGCCGCGGTCAAGGCGGTCGGGGCGAACGTGGTCGTCTGCCAGAAGGGGATCGACGACGTCGTCCTCCACTATCTCGCGAAGGACGGGATCTACGCCGTGAAGCAGGTGAAGGAGTCGGACCTGCAGAAGCTCGCCCGGGCGACCGGCGGAAAGATCGTCACGGGCATCAAGGAGCTCAGCGCCTCGGACCTCGGGTCCGCGGCGAAGGTCGAGGAGCGCAAGGTCGGCGAGGACAAGATGACGTACGTCACCGGCTGCTCGAACCCGCGCTCGGTTTCGATCCTCATCCGGGGCGGGACCGAGCACGTGACCCAGGAGGTCGAACGCTCGCTCCAGGACGCCCTCAAGGTTGTCGGGAGCGTCCTCGAGGACGGCGTCGTCTGCCCCGGCGGGGGCGCGACCGAGATCGACCTCGCCGTGAAGCTCAGGAAGTGGGCCGGCACCGTCGGCGGCCGCGAGCAGCTCGCGGTGGAGGCGTTCGCCCAGTCGCTCGAGTCGATCCCGTGGGCCCTCGCGGAGAACGGGGGCTACGACTCGATCAACGTCCTGATCGACCTACGCAGCGCCCATGACGGCCCGGGCGCGAACAAGAACGTCGGGTTGAACCTCGCGGACGGGAAGGCGACCGACATGTCGACGCTCCACGTCATCGAGCCGGCCCGAGTGAAGCGCCAGGCGCTCAGCTCGGCGGCCGAGGTCGCGACGATGCTCCTGCGGATCGACGACATCATCGCGTCGAAGAAGTCAGCCCCGATGCCGCCCCCGGGCGGCGGGCACGAGCACTGAGCGAGGGAGCCTGTTCGAGGCCGGAGGAGGAACCCCTTCCGCCGGCCCGAAGCCTTCTTAACGCGGGTCGGGTAGGCGCCGCGCCATGCGCACGAAGCCGGTCGAGGGCGTTCTGCGCCTCGACGTGGTCGCGCTCGAGCCGCGTCCCGCGATCTACCTCGCCTACGACGGGCTCGCCGGGATCAGCCAGAGGCCGATCCTCCGGGACCTCGTGGAGGAGCTCGAGCGAAAGGGCCCCGAGGAGCTTTCGAAGTTCCTGGAGGCGGTGCGGCGCCACCACTCCGCCCAGGTCCACGTCTACTTCTCCGACTACGTGAGCTACGGGATCGGGGGCGGGGACGCGGCGGCCGAGTTCTTCCTCGGCACGTTCCTCCTCCTCCACGAGCCGGCGCGCCCGGCGGGAAAAGACGCCGCCGTGCCGGAGCATCTCGCTCTTTTCCGCCCCGGCGGAGTGGAGCGGTTCGCGCTCGAGAGCCCGGCGCACTGAAGCTACCGGCAGCACGCGAGCCATTTTCTACCCGCGCCCACCTCGCCCGAAGGCGATGGCGGACGAGAGCGCCCTCGAGCGCGAGCGACGATCGAAGGTCGCCCGCTGGCGGGCCGAGGGCCGCGAGCCGTACCCGTACTCGTTCCCCGGTCGCGTGGGGACGGACGCCGTGCGCGCGGCGTGCGCCGCCCTCCCTCCGGGCCAGGACGACCCGGCCCACACCCCGTTTCGGGTCGCGGGTCGGCTTCGTGCGATCCGCCAGCACGGGCGGACCGCGTTCGCCGACCTCGAGGACCGGGCGGGCGAACTGCAGCTCCTGCTCCGCGTCGACGAGCTCGGCGAGACGGCCTACCGCGGCTGGCTCTCCGACCTCGACCCCGGGGACCTGGTCGGCGCGGACGGGACCGCGGCGGTCTCACGCCGAGGGGAGCCCTCGCTGGTCGTCCGGACGCTGACCCTCCTCGCGAAGGCGATCCGTCCGCCCCCCGAGAAGTTCCACGGGCTCACGGACGTCGAGGAGCGGATCCGCCGACGCTACGTCGACCTCCTCTCCTCCCCGGAGAGCCGGGCCCTCTTCGGCGCCCGCACGGCCCTTCTCGGCGAGGTCCGCCGGTACTTCGACGAGGCGGGGTTTCTCGAGGTCGAGACGGCGGTCCTCGGGTCGGTCGCCGGGGGGGCGGCGGCGGCGCCGTTCGTCACGCGCTCGAACTATACCGGGTCGAATCTGCAGCTGCGCATTGCCACCGAGCTTCCGCTCAAGCGGCTCATCGTCGGAGGCCTCGAGAAGGTCTACGAAATCGGTAAGACGTTCCGTAACGAAGACCTCGACTCGACCCATTCGCCCGAGTTCACCGAGCTCGAAGCGTACTGGGCGTACGCGGACTACCACGACATGCGCCGGCTCTTGGAAGGGCTCTTCGACCGCCTCTCCCGCCGGGCCCCCGAGCTCCTCCCCGACGACCCGGCGGTCGCGAAGGCGAGCGCGCTCTTCCGGCCGCCGTTCCCGACGATGGACTTCGTGGAAGAGCTCGAGCGGCGCTCGGGGATCACCGACCTTCTCTCGAAGAGCCGGGAGGAGCTGCGCGCGCTCGCCCGCGCCGCGGGCTCGACCGTCCCGGAGAACTCCTCGTCCGGGACGTTCCTCGATAAGCTCTTCGAGCACTACGTCGAGCCCGCGATCGACCGCGTCACGTTCGTGGTCGACCATCCGATCGCGACGACCCCGCTCGCGCGGCGCCATCGGTCCAAGGCGGGCCGCGTGGAACGGTTCGAGGTCTTCGCGCCGGGGTTCGAGCTCGCCAACGCCTACACGGAGCTCACGGACCCCGACGAGCAGGAAAAGCGGTTCCGCGAGCAGCTCGGCGAGCGGGGGGACGACCGCTACGCGTTCGACGAGGACTTCGTGGAGGCGCTTCAGTATGGCCTGCCGCCGACGACGGGGGTGGGGTTCGGGGTCGACCGCCTCCTGATGGGCCTCCTCGGCAAGCCGTCCATCAAGGAGGTCATCCTCTTCCCCCTCGTGCGCCCTCGGTCCGCGTGACCCGGCCGGCTTATACTCCGGTCCGGACGATGGGAAGTCGATGGCGACCGCCCCGCCGCTCAGCATTGGCGAGCTGACCGTCCGGTACGGGGAGCGGGTCGCGGTCGATCGGCTCTCGTTCACGGTGGGACCGGGCGAGATCTACGGGCTCCTCGGTTCAAACGGCGCGGGGAAGACGAGCACGATCAAGTCGGTCGTAGGGCTCGTACGACCGGCAGGAGGGACGGTCCGGGTCTTTGGCCGGGACGTCACGGTCGACGGCCTGCGCGTGAAGGAACAGGTCGGCTACGTACCCGAAACGTCGCTCCTCTACGACGCGCTCACCCCCCGCGAGTTCCTGGAGTTCGTCTCGAGCGTGCGGCATCTCGACCGCTCGGTCGCCTCCGAGCGGACGGCGAGCTACGTCCGTGCGTTCCGGCTCGAGGGGGAGTTCGAGGAGCCGATCCTCACCCTCTCCTACGGGACGCGGCAGAAAGTCCTCCTGATCGCCGCCCTCCTCCATCAGCCGCCGCTGCTCGTCCTCGATGAGCCGCTCAACAGCCTCGACCCCCGCTCGGTCCGCATCATGAAGGAGCTTCTGGTCCGGTACGTCGCGGGCGGGGAGCGGGGCGTTCTCTTCTCGACCCACACGATGGAAGTCGCCGAGCAGCTCTGCCACCGGGTCGGGATCCTCGACCGGGGCGTCCTTCGCGGCGAGGGGACGCTCGAAGCCCTTCGGGAGAAGGTCGCGGCGGGCGACGCCACGCTCGAGGAGGTCTTCCTGCGCCTGACCGAGGAAGGCGAAGGCGTTCGGGCTGCGGTCGACTCGCTCGGAGCGCCCGGATGAGCTGGCGGGACGCGGTGCGGTTGAGCGACGTCGCGTTCACCGAGCTCTCGCTCCAGGCGATCTACGCGCTCCGCCAGGGGAACCTCGGGCCGCCGGAGCCGGCCGAGCGCATGGTTCCGCGAGCCCGACGGCGGGTCGTGCAGAGCAAGGCGATCGTGAGCTTCGTCCTCGGCCTTCTGGCCTTCGCGGTCGCCTACGCTCTCCACGAAAGTCGGACGGTCGCCTCGGCGTTCCCGTTCGCGGTGCCCCCCGGCGTGTTCGACGCCGGCCTCCTGACCGGGCTCCTCAGCCTCGACGTCGCCTTCCTCTGGTGGACCGGGATGCAGGTTCTCCCGACGTTCCTGTCCTCCGGCGTCCTACCCGTCCTCGAGCCGCTGCCGATCGACGACACGACCCTAAGCCGCGTGGCCGGACTCCTCTATCTGCGCCTTTTCGACCTTCCCGCGCTCACGGTCGTGCTCGCGACCCCGCTCCTGGTCGGGTTCGCGCTGGGTCCGTGGGCCGGGCTCGCGGTCGTGCCGGGCGTCGTCGCGGCCGTCGGGTTCGCGCTCGCCCTCTCGCTCCTCACCGGACGGTTCTTCGTGCGACGCGTGCAGGGGTCTCGGGGAGGCGGCGGCCGCGCCCTGGTCCGCTGGATCTACCTCGTCCTCTGGCTCGTCCCGGCGTTTGCTCTGTTCGGTTTCGTCACCGCCGCGCCCGCGTTCTTCGACTTCCTGAGCCACCTCTCCGTCGAAGGCCCTTCGACCGGCAGTCACCTGCTCCTCGCCGCCTTCCCCTTCCCGCTGGCGGCGCTTCCCGCCATCGCCTCGAACGGTGCGGGAGGTTTCGGCCTCGACCCGCTCGGGTGGCTCGTCCTGGGCGGGGCGACCGCGGGCTACCTCCTCCTCGCCGTCTGGGCGTTCGTCTGGGTGCTCGAGAGCGTCCGGCGGATGAGCATCGTCCCGCCGGCGGCGGCTCGGCCCGTCCGCCCGGCGCGCCTCGACCTCGTCCCGCGCCCGGTCGTCCTCGCGGTCCTGACGAAAGACCTTCGGATCGCCAGCCGGACCCCGGGCTTCGCGTTCCTCGTCCTCCTCCCGATCCTCGACGCGGTGGCGATCGGTCTCTGGACGTACGTGACCGCTTCCGGGTCGGCCGCCGCCTCCAATCTCGCCTTCGCCGCCGTGACGACGGCCGCTCTGCTCGCAACCTTCTTTGGCCCTGCCTTCTTCGCCATCGAGGTGTTCGCCTTTGCCTACGGCCGGACCCTCCCGATCGCCGACCGGTCGCTCCTGGGCGGGAAGGTCCTCCTGGTCGCGCTGATGTACCTCACCGCGAGCGCCATCGTCCTCGGCATCACGCTCGCCCGGGTCTTCGACCCGGCCGTCTTCGCGCTGTTCATCCTCGCCGAGCTCCCCGGGGTCGTCGCGGCGTCCCTCCTCGAGCTGGGGATCCTGTTCCGGCGGGCTCGAAGGCGAGGCATGCCCGTGACGAACCTCTACGCGGGGGCCTGGTACGCGATCTTCGTCTCGGTCCCCGGCCTCATCGTGGCGGCGGTCCCGCTCCTCGCTTTCCAGGTCGCGCGGATCCACGGAAGCCCTCTCGGCCTCACTGTGATGGGAGCGGCCGCTCTCGCCGAGCTCGCCCTCGCGGCCCCGTTCGCTCTCGGGAGGGACGGCTCCTGAGCTCGGCGGCGCTCCCGCCGCGCTTCGAAGCTCGCGAGGTCGAGGCGCGCTGGCAGACCGAGTGGGACCGCGCCGGCGCGTTCCGCGGGCCGGACCGCGCCCGCCCCCCGACGTTCTCGCTCGTGCTCCCGCCGCCGAACGTCACCGGGGTCCTGACGCTCGGCCACATGCTGAGCGACACCGTGATGGACATCCTCGTCCGCCGACAGCGGATGAAGGGCGTCCCGACCCTCTGGGTTCCCGGGCTCGACCACGCCGGGCTCGCGACGCAGGTCGAGGTGCGCCGGCGGCTGCAGAAGGAAGGGGTCGTCTTCGAGGAGCTCCCGCGCGAAGAGGCTCTCCGGGCGATCGAGGCGTGGCGGGAGGAACACGCGGCGCGGATCGCCGAACAGACCCGGGCCGCCGGTTTCTCGGTCGACTGGACCCGGTTCCGCTACACGATGGACGCCGAGAGCGCCCGGGCGACCCGCGAGGTCTTCGTCCGCCTCTATCGGGACGGGCTCGTCTACCGCGGGGAGCGGATGGTCAACTGGGACCCGAAGCTCAAGACCGCGATCTCCGACCTCGAAGTGCAGCACGCCGAGGAGGAGGCGACCCTGCTCTACGTCCGGTACGCCTGGGCCGACGGCTCGCCGGGGGGTCTCGAGGTCGCGACCGTGCGGCCGGAGACGATCTTCGGGGACGTCGCGGTCGCCGTTCATCCCGAGGACGCCCGCCACGCCGCGGCGGTGGGCCGGGAGGTCCGTGTCCCGCTGACCGACCGAATCGTTCCGGTCCTCGCCGACCCCGCGATCGACCCGACGTTCGGCGGCGGCGCGCTCAAGGTGACCCCCCGGAACGACCTCGTCGACTACGAGGTCTTTCAGCGCCACCCAGAGCTTTCGATGCCGCCCGACATCCTGGACGACGGCGCGCATCTCACCGGCCCGTGGGTGCCGACCGCCTACCACGGCCTCTCGGTCGAAGAGGCGCGCCCGAAGGCGACCGAGGCGCTCGAGGCCGCGGGCCTTCTCGTGCGGCGCGAGCCGTACCGGCATTCGGTCGCGCGGTCGGAACGGTCGGAAGCCCCGGTCGAGCCCCGGATCTCGACGCAGTGGTTCGTCCGGATGCCCGGTCTCGCCGCGCCCGTCGTGGACGCGGTGCGGCGCGGAGAGATCCGCATCCACCCGAGCCGCTGGGAACGGACGTTCTTCCGGTGGATGGAGTCGATCCAGGACTGGTGCATCTCGCGCCAGGTTCTGTGGGGCCACCGGATCCCGGCGTACTTCTGCCGCGCCTGCGGGAAACCGACCGTCTCGGTCGACCCGCCCGCCCGGTGCGAGCACTGCGGAGGGAGGGACCTCCTCGAGGACCCGGACGTCCTCGACACTTGGTTCACCTCATGGCTCTGGCCGTTCCTCGCCCTCGGCTGGCCCGAGCGGACCGCCGACCTCGACCGGTACTATCCGACGAGCGTCCTCGTGACCGGGCGCGACATCATGTTCTTCTGGGTCGCCCGGATGATGATGTCGGGCTACTACTTCACCGGTCAGCGGCCGTTCTCCGACGTCTGTTTTCACGGCATGCTGCGCGACGAAGAGGGCCGCCGGATGTCGAAGCACCTCGGGAACTCGCCCGACCCGCTCGACGTCGTGCGCGAGCGCGGGGCGGACGCGATGCGGTTCGGGCTTGTCTTCCCGAACCCCACGAGCGAGGACGGCTCGTTCGGCCCCACGGCCCTCGACGGGGGGCGAAACTTCCTCACCAAGGTCTGGAACCTGGGCCGGTTCGCCCTCGGTCACCTTCCCCCCGGCACCGAGCCGCCCCGACGGGCTCCTTCCCTCGCCCCGACCTCCTCGCTCGAGAACCGGTGGATCCTCTCGCGGTACCGCCGGACCGCCGAGGAGGTCGACCGGGCGCTCGCGGCGTACGAACCGACCCGGGGCGCGAGCGCCCTCCACGCCTTCGTCCGGCACGACCTGGCGGACCGGTACGTCGAGATCGCGAAGGACGCGCTCGCGGGTCGCCGGGGCGAGGTCTTGGAGCGCGAAACGCGCTCGACGCTCCTCTACGTCCTCGAGCGGACGCTGCGCCTGCTCCACCCGTTCGTTCCCCACGTGACGGAGGAGCTCTGGCACGCCCTCCCGCACGACGGAGAGCTCCTCACGCTCGCCCCCTGGCCCGACCCGGCCGAGGCACCGACCGACCCCGGCGCCGAGGTCGCCATGGAGCCGGTCCTCGAAGCGGTCCGGCTCTTAAGGAACCTCCGGGCCGAGGAGCGCATCCCGACCGACCTTCGGCCCCCCGCCTGGATTCGGCCCGCCGGTCCTGAGGTCGCCCGCGTCCTCTCCTCCGAGGTCGCGACAATCGAGCGCCTCGCGCGGGTCCGGCCGCTCGTCCTCCTCGAACCGGGCGCTCCGGCCCCTCCCCGTAGCGGCAGCCGGGTCGTCCCGCTCGGCGAGTGCTACGTCGAGCGGACCCCGGCGTCGGCCGCCGAGACCGAGTCGCTCGAACGGGAGCGAGAGAAGCTGACCCGACTCCTCGAGAAGACCCGGGCCCGGCTCGGCGACCGTGGCTTCCGAGACCACGCACCGGCCGAGGTCGTCCGAGAGGCGGAGGAGAAGGCGAAGGAGCTCGAGGAACGGATCGGTCGCATCGACGAGCACTTGAAGGAGTCCGGCTCCTCGGGCGCGAACGCATGACCCCGACGACCCGCCGCTCCGGACGCTCTCGGCGCCCGACCAAGGCCGCTCCCTCGGCCGCCGCCGAGATCCCGACGATCCCGATCGCGGGCTCCCCCAAGCCGCACCCGGCGCTCGGCCTCGGGCTCTGGGGTCTCGGCCGGTGGGGTCCCGAGGACGAAGCTCGGACGAAAGCGACCATCGGACGGGCCTGGGAGCGGGGGATCCGCTGGTTCGACACGGCCGAGGTCTACGGGGCAGGACGCTCGGAGCGGGTTCTCGGCGAGGTCCTGCGCCGGTCGGCGGGCGGAGGGCCCGACGCGTTCGTCGTGAGCAAGGTCTCCTGGGAGCACCTTCGTCCGGAGCAGGTGCGCTCGAGCCTTCTCAACAGCCTCGAGCGGCTCGCCCGGGTCTCCGTCGACCTGTACCTCGTGCACGCCCCCGACCCCCATGTTCCTCTCACCGAGACGATGCCCGTGCTCGAGGCGCTGTGGAAGGAGGGCAAAACGGGGGCGGTCGGCGTGTCGAACTTCTCGGTGGAGGAGCTCGAGGCGGCTTCGAACGCCCTGCGGGAGGCGCGGATCGCGGTCAACCAGGTCGAGTACAACCTGTTCTACCGAGAAGAGGGGGACGCCCTGCGGGAGTACTGCGCCCGGCACGGGATCCTTCTCGAAGCGTACACCCCGCTGGCCCGCGGGCTCCTCCACGGCCGATACCTGGATGGCAAACGGGTCCCTCCCGAGGTCCGGCGGTTCGCGCACCGCCTGTTCGAGCCTGACCGTCTCCCGGAGATCCTCTCGCGGACCCGCCGGCTCAAGGAGCTCGCGGATGCGCAGGGGCTTCCGCTCGCCTCGATCGCGCTCCACTGGCTGAGGGCGCGAGGGGCGGTCCCGGTCGTCGGCATGAGCCGGCCCGAGCAGGTCGACGAGAACCTGGCCGCCTGGGCCACCCGCCCGTCCGACCTCGTCCTCGCCGAAGCCGACGCGATCGCCCGAGGCGACCGTGCTTAGGCTGGTCGCCTTCGACATGGACGGCACGCTGGTCGACGTGGAGAGCTCCTGGCGGGTCGTCCATCAGTACTTCGGCGACTCGAACGACGAAGGGCTGCGTCGCTTCCTCGCGAACGAGATCGACGACGAGGAGTTCATCCAGAGCGACATCCGCCTCTGGTGGTCCCATGCCCCTGAGCTCTCGCTCTTCGACCTCGAGCGCATCCTCGCGACCGTGCCGTTGATGCCGGGGGCCCCCGCGCTCTTCCACGGCCTCCGTTCCCGGGGGATCCGCACCGCGATCGTGAGCGGCGGCCTCGACGTGCTCGCGCGGAGGGTCGCGCGCGAGCTCGGAATCGACGTCGCGCTCGCGAACGGGGTCCGCGTGACCGCCGACGGACGCCTCACCGGTGAGGGGATCGTCCGGGTCCCGATCCACGGCAAGGAAGGCGTGCTCGCCCGGCTCCAGGAGCAGCTCGGGGTGAGCCCCGAGGAGACCGCCTCCGTCGGCAACTCGGAGATCGACGTCGGGCTCTTCCGGCGCAGCCGCGTCTCGGTCGCGTTCCGGCCCGAAGACGCCGCGGTTCGCGCGGCGGCGAGCGCCGTCGTCACGGACCACGACCTCGCCCGGGTCCTCGACGCCCTCGTCCCGTTCGCGACGCCCTAGGCGATAGGTGGAACCCTTATCCCCGCACAGCCGCTTCTATTGAGTCCCATGCAATCGTACGAGGCACTCCTCGAGCGGGCCCGCGAGAAGCTCCCTCCGGTCCGGACGGGCGGAGAGCGTTTTCAGGTGCCCGAACCGGACGTGATGACGGACGGGAAGAACACCGTCATCCGTAACTTCCAGGAGATCACGAGCGTCCTGCGTCGCGAGCCGGCGCACCTCATCGGCTACCTCGCGAAGGAGTTCGGCTGCCCCGGCGTCCTCGACCTTCCGCGCGGGGTCTTGAAGTCCCGCCTCACCAAGGAGCAGGTCGCCCAGCGGATCCGCGAGTACACCGCGAAGTACGTGATCTGCTCGGAGTGCAAGCGGCCCGACACGCACCTTCAGAAGGAAGGCCGCTTCACGCTGCTCGTCTGCGAGGCGTGCGGCGCTCAGCGACCCGTGACGGTCCGTCGCGTCGTCACCCCCGAACGACCGAAGGCGCCGGTGGTCGTCGGCGAGGTCTACCGGGTCACGATCGAGGACCTGGGACGCCGCGGCGACGGCGTGGCGAAGAAGGAAGGGTTCGTGATCTTCGTCACCGGGGCCAACCAGCGGGGGGTCACGGTGAACGCGAAGGTCACGAAGGTGTTGGGCAACAACGCGTACGCGGTCGTTCAGCCGTAGCGAACGATGCGGAGCGTGCGCTGGATCGGTCTGCTCGGCCTCTACGTCGGCGCCCAGGCGGTCGGCCTCGCGCTGGCCCAGCCGTTTCGGGTGGCGGGCCTGGTCGCGACCTCGGCCCCCCAGAGCCCGACCGCACCGCTCGTGTTCATCGCGATCATTGTGATCGCCCCCCTGTTCATCCTGTTTCTCGCCCCGAAGCGCGGGGGGCTCCCGGCCCTGCGCCAGCTGATCCTTCTCGCGATCGCCGCCTCGCTCTACTTCACGCTGTACGCGACCCTCTCTCTGGTCTTCCCGAGCTACTACCTGCCTCCGCCGCAGGCCGCCGAGCTGGTCGTCGACCCGGCGCTCATCTTCGCCGCGACGCTCAGCGCGACGATCTACCTCGCCCTCCTGGTCGAGCCCCAGTGGTACGTCGTCGACCTCGCCGGATTTCTCGCGGCCGGAGCGCTGGTCGCGATCCTCGGGATCTCGTTCGCGATCCTCCCGGCCTTCATCCTGCTCGGAGCGCTGATGGTCTACGACGCGATCGCGGTCTACCGCACGAAGCACATGGTCTCGCTCGCGGACGTCGTGACCGAGATGAAGCTCCCGATCCTGATGGTGATGCCGGACTCGGCGGGCTTCGACTACACCTCGGCCCCCCCGCTCGCGGCGCAGCGCAGCCGCCCGGTCGAGGAGCGGTCGGCTCTCTTCATGGGGCTCGGGGACATCGTCATCCCGGGGACTTTGGTCGTCTCCGCCTTCGTCTGGCTCCCCGCTCACCCGGTCGTCTCGGGCCTCGGGGCCGGGCTCTGGGTCGCGATCGGGACCCTCTTGGGCTCGCTCGTCGGCTATGCCGTCCTGATGCGGCTCGTGCTTCGGGGAAACCCCCAGGCCGGTCTCCCGCTCCTGAACGGGGGCGCGATGGTCGGCTACGCGCTCAGCTACGTCCTCCTGTTCCACTCGGTGACCCTCGGCTTCACCGGGGCGCTATAATCTCGGTCGCCTCGGGACGGACCGTGCCCCGCAGGGTCGAGGACGTCCGGGTCGACGACGCGCCGGGTCTCGAGGAGTTCGTCCGGCGGCTCGGGGCGGGCGGCGGATTCAGCGCGAAGTCTGTCTCCGACGGAGTCGACCTGCTCGCGGAGATCCTCGGCGACCGCCAGATGACCACGTTCCTCTCCTTCCCGGCCGACATCGTCGCGACGGGGACCCGCGGCATCCTCGCGAACCTGGTGCGGGAGGGGTACGTCGACGCCGTCGTCACGACGTGCGGAACCCTGGACCACGACCTCGCGCGGTCCTTCCGACCGTACTACCACGGCGCCTTCGACCTGAACGACGCCGACCTGAAGCGGCGTCACCTTCACCGGCTCGGGAACGTCGTCATCCCCGAAGCGAACTACGGCGCGATCATCGAGCGGAAGATGCGCCCGATCCTCCGCCGGCTCTGGGCCCGCGGCGTTCGGTCGCTCTCCTCGTGCGCCCTCGCGGCCGCGATCGGCGAGTCGATCCCGGCCACCGAGCGCGGGAGCATCCTTCGAGCCGCGTTCGACCAAGACGTCCCCGTGTTCGTCCCCGGGGTCACCGACGGCGCGGTCGGTTCCCAGGTCTGGTCGTTCTGGCAGGACCACCGGAGCCTCTCGCTCGACCTCCTCTCGGACGAGCAGCGGCTCGCCGACCTCGTCTTCGAGGCGAAGCGGTCGGGAGCGGTCGTGCTCGGCGGGGGGATCTCGAAGCACCACACGATCTGGTGGAACCAGTTCCGCGACGGGCTGGATGCCGTGCTGTACGTCACGACGGCGGTCGAGTGGGACGGGAGCCTTTCGGGAGCGCGTCCTCGGGAGGCGGTCTCCTGGGGCAAGGTGAAGCCGAAGGCGCGCCACGCGGCGGTCGACGGCGACGTGACCGTCCTTTTCCCGCTCATGGTCGGCGCGGCCCTCGAGCGGCTGCACGGCCGACCCGTTCGCCGGGGCCGGTCCTAGCCCCTTCCGCGCCGCGGCTCTCGGACGGCGTAGATCTCGAAGACGATCCGGTCCGGGTCGACCCACGCGGCCGAACGGTACCGCTCCCCCGGCGTTCGGGGCGGCCCTCGGTCGACCGGATAGAACGGGGGGAGCCCCGCGCGACGCAGCCGGTCCTCCCACTGCCCGATGGCCCGCCAGGACCCGACCGAGAAGCCGATATGGTCCGGGATGACCTCCTCGTCCGTTTTGGGGAGACGCGGGCGCTCCCGGCGCACCTGGACGCGTCGTCCCCGGCGGAAGAACCAGACGACCGAGTCTCCCCGCCGGTAGCCGAGATACCAGTCGCCCTCCTGGAACCGCTCGAATCCGAGGGTGCCGAGGAACCGGTCGTGGAAGCGACGGGTGCTCGCGATCGAGGCGACCTCGAACGATACGTGGCCGAAGCGCAAGGTCTCGCGGGGCATCGCCTCAGGCAGTGCGAGACCTCCCTTACGGTTGCTCGGTCGCCGCCTCGCGCGGCGAGCCTTTAAGGGGGTCGGCCGGGTCGGGCCGCACCGTCGCGGGCCCGTAGCTCAGCTCGGTAGAGCAGGCGGCTCTTAACCGCAAGGTCAGGGGTTCGAATCCCCTCGGGCCCGGTTTCGAATCCTGGCAGAGCCGTCCGCTTCGTTCTCAGGAATTCGATTGCCCGAAGGCTCGACTCGCGATCGCATCGGTCCGCCCGGCGCTCCCGTCTACCTGGTTTTTAGCCCATGACCCCTTCGTCATGGGCGGAGAAGAGTCACCTCTTCACCGCGAGTCCGCCGGGGATGTACCGATGGTCCGGGAGCCGTACCAGGAAGAGGAAGTCGCGAAAGGGGTCTGGCAGATCTCCGGCTCTCATGGTTGGGGTTCAGGGGTGAATGCCGTCGCGCTGGTGTCAGGGCGACAGGCCGTCGTCGTCGATACGCTATACCGACC
>JASHTB010000084.1 GCA_030040775.1 Thermoplasmata archaeon
ATCGCCCGCGCGGTCACGGGGAAGGACGCGATCCTGAAGTTCGAGGGCCACTACCACGGCCAGCACGACCTCGCGCTGATCAGCGCCGAGGCGCCGCCGGTCGTCGCCGGCCTCGACGAGTACCCCCGCCCCCTCCCCAACTCGGCGGGGATCCCGCCCGGGGTCACCGACTACGTGATGGTCGCCCCGTACAACTCGATCACCGCCTTCGAGCGGATGGTCCGCCGGTACCGGGACCGGCTCGCGGCGGTGATCCTCGAGCCGATCATGGCGAACGCCGGGATCATCCCCCCCGCCCCCGAGTTCCTGAAGCGACTGGTCGAGATCGCGCACCAGAACGAGATGCTCGTCATCTTCGACGAGGTGTTCACGGGGTTCCGGGTCGCCCCCGGGGGCGCCCAGCAGCTCTACGGGGTCGAGCCGGACATCTCTTGCTGGGCGAAGGCGCTCGGCGGGGGCGTGCCGATCTCGGCGGTCTCGGGGAAGGCCGAGTACATGGACCTGATCGCGCCCGGGCGGATCTCCTTCGGAGGTACGTACTTCGCGAACAACCTCTCGCTCGCGGGGGCGATCGCGAACCTGAAGGCGCTCCACCGCGGGGGGGAGGAGCTGTACGCCCGGTTCGGCCGGCTCACGCAGCGCCTCGACAAGGGGCTCGAGGAGGCCGGCCGGGACGCGAAGATCTCGGTGCTCGTCCAGTCCGTGAACGGGATGCTCCAGTACTTCTTCACCCGCCGCAAGAAGATCTCGAACTACCGCGAGGCGCTGCAGATCGACTGGAACCTCTACCTGCGGCACCATCAGCTGCTGCTCGACCAGGGGATCTACACCCACCCCGACAACTACGAGCGGATCACCTTCTCGAGCGCTCACTCCGAGAAGGACGTCGACCGGTTCGTCTCCGTGGCGACCGAGACGTTCAAGGAGCTGCGGACCCTCCCGCGCGACTACCTGCCCTGACGCCGGGACCCGTCGGTCGACCGGGGCCCGCCGTAGGGAGATTAATATTCGGAACTTGTACGGAACGGGATGCGAAGGCTAGCGGGTCCTCCGCTCTCCCCGTCGGAAGGGCCGTTTGGGGCGTAGTCCGTCCGACCTCGGCATCTTCGTCGGGAAGCGGCTCGTCCAGCTGATCCCGGTGGTCTTCGGCATCATCGTGCTCACGTTCGTCTTCACGCACATCTCGGTCGCGAACTGCTCGATCTGGTACCCCCACGCGAGCAAGTCGACCCTCGCCCACTGCCAGGCCCAGTTCAGCCAGCCCCTCTGGAACCAGTTCTGGACGTACTTCTTGAACCTGCTCCACGGAAACTGGGGAGCCTCCGTCACCGGGGTCGCGGTCTACCCGGCGATCGCGGACGGGGTTCCCGCGACCCTCGAGCTCGTCCTCGCCTCGCTGTTCCTGATGATCGTCATCGGCATTCCGCTCGGCGTCATCGCCGCGCAGTCCGCGGGACGCTGGGGCGACCACCTCGTGCGGATCTTCTACCTGACGGGGTGGGCGACCCCGACGTACCTCGGGGCGGTCATCGCGGCGATCTTCCTCGCCCCGTACTTCGGCCTCCCCTCGCACGGGGAGTACACGTCGAACCCCCCGCCGTTCCCCCAGTACACCCACATGTCGGTCCTGGACGCGCTCCTCGCCGGGAACCCATCGTGGACGGTCGACGCCCTGAAGCACCTCATCCTCCCGGCCGCGGTCCTCGCGTTCATCAACATGGGGATTGCGACCCGCATGACGCGCAGCTCAATGCTCGAGGTGATCCCGCTCGACTACGTCAAGAGCGCCCGGATGAAGGGCCTCTCCGAGTTCTGGGTGATGTACAAGCACGCCCTCCGCAACTCCCTCATCACGACCACGACGGTCCTCGGCGTCACGGCGGGGGGTCTCCTCGCCGGCACGGTCGTGATCGAGGAGGTGTTCGGCTGGCCCGGGATCGGAGCCTACGCCTTCACCGCCATCGGCGGCGGCGGGGCCGCGCCGAATTTCGACGGGGCCGTCGCGGTGGTCGCCGTCTTCGCGGTCGGCGTCGTGATCGCGAACCTGATCGCTGACATCCTCTACGGTATCCTTGACCCCCGCGTGGAGTGGAGGTAGCGCGTGCCCGCCGTGCCGGCGCCCAAGCCCGCTGAGACCGGTGTCGCCCAGACCGCCCGGCGGGTCGGAGGAGGCGCGCTCACCTTCTGGCGCGTCCTCCGCGCGAACCCGCTCACGCTCGCCGGCTTCGTGGTCGTCGCGCTCATCGCCTTCGCGGCCCTGGTCGTGATCGTCGACCCGCACCTCTTGACCCCGTACGGTGCTGACCAGATCACCACCGCCTACAACCAACCCCCGAACTGGGCCCACCCGTTCGGGACGGACGGGACGGGCCTGGACATCTACTCGGAGACGCTCTATGCGCTCCCGCTCGACCTCGCGATCGCCTTCGCGATCGCGGGCGCGGCGATGCTCGCCGGCGGCGCCCTCGGCCTCGTCGCGGGGTTCTGGGACCGGCCGGGGACGGTCTCGGGCACGCTCTCGGTCGTCATCCTGAGGATCACCGACATCTTCCTCGCCTTCCCGAGCCTGATCCTCGCGCTCGCGATCGCGGTCTCGCTCGGCCGGGGGGTCTGGCAGCTCATCGTGGCGATTCTCCTGACCTGGTGGCCGTACTACGTTCGGCTCGTCCGCGGGGAAACGCTGGCCGTCAAGCACCTTCCGTACGTCCAGGCGGCCCGTGCCGCGGGCGTGACGGAGGGCCGGATCGTCCTTCGGCATATCCTCAGGAACGTCCTAGAGCCGGTGGTCGTCTACTTCACCCTCGACATCGGGACGGTGCTCGTCACCCTCTCGACGATCGGATTCGTCGGCCTCGGCCTCCCCTACCCGAGCCAGGCCGAGTGGGGCAGCATGATGTCGTACTACCAGGGAGCCGGCCTCATCACGGCGTACCCCTGGACCGTCCTCGGTCCGGGACTCGCGATCTTCGTCACGGTCCTTGCGTTCAGTCTGCTCGGCGACGGCCTCCGCGACATCCTCGACCCGAGGAGCCGCCGGGTCCTCGCGGGAACAGGGACGGGGGCGATCACGGCGGCCGCGCCGCCGGCGCCCGAGGTCCCGGTCGCGAGCGGCGAGAGCGACCTCGCCAAGGCCGCGGAGGGACCGACCCCGGCATGACCGACCCGGTCGTCTCGATCGAGGGACTCTCGATCGACTACGTCGTCGGCGCCGGTCGCTTCCGGGCGGTCTCGGATGTCTCGCTCGACGTCGAGCGGGGCCACGTCGTCGGGATCGTCGGCGAGACCGGCTGCGGGAAGAGCACGCTCGCCCAGGCGATCCCCCGCCTCCTGCCCGAGCCGCCCGCGACGATCGGGGGCGGGAAGATCCTCTTCGACGGAATCGACCTCGTCCAGGTGCCGCGCTGGAAGATGCCGGCGATCCGCGGGACGGGGATCAACATGATCTTCCAGGAGCCGCTCAACTCGCTCAACCCGGCGTTCCGGGTCTACGACCAGGTCGCCGAGGCGGTGCACATCCGTAGCGTCCGGGAGAGCGGGGGGAAGAGCGTCTCCCGGCGCGAGCCCGGTCCGTTCGA
>JASHTB010000085.1 GCA_030040775.1 Thermoplasmata archaeon
CGAACCCGCGATGACGACCAGATACGACGCCGCGATGCTTCGGGCCTGGGCGTAGCTTGTTCCCCGATTGAAGACGACGAGCTACGCGGTTACCGCGTAGGGGGGCGCGATCAGGAACGTCGTGAACCCGATGATCGCCGCCACGATGGCTAAGAAGAGCACGAAGAAGAGCGAGAAGAGGAGAACCGTTTCGCGAGAAGAAGGCGTTCTATCCATGACCCAAAAAGGCGTACGAGGCGCGGACGCCCCTTCTCGGTCATTCGCCTTCCCGGAGAGAGGTGCGGAGCAGCCCTCGAGAGGGCTCCCTCGCGGAGCGCCGGGCGGGGAGAACCCTCCCGCCGCTTTCCCCCTGACACTTCCCTCTCTGCGAACGCTCTCGCGGCTCTTCTCCTCCGAAACGAGATATCCTACGCGCGGTTAGGACGACCATGAAGTCCGGGGACCAAACGGCGACCGTACTCCCTGGCGTCCAGCCTCCGGAAGACGGAAAGGCCCTGCGCGTAGAGGTCAACGGGGAATCGGTGGCCGTGTTCAATCTCGGTGGACGGCTCTACGCCATCGGGGCGAAGTGCACCCACGTCGGCGGACCTCTCGACGAAGGGTCGGTGACCGACCACCGGGTGGTCTGTCCGTGGCACGGGTCCGTCTTCGACCTGGAGTCGGGGAGCGTCGTGCGCGGGCCGGCCCAAACCGCGGTCCCGGCGTTTCGGGTCACCGTGGTGCCCGAGGGATTGGCGCTGCAACGTCTCTGACGCGGGAGCAGTCCGGGTTCGTGGTTGGGTTCGATTCCGACCTGACCGCAGCCTCTTTAGGGCGGAGGACGAACCCGCCGGCGGTGCCGTGATCTCGTTCATCACCCCGACGCGCCGGCCGGAGCCGGCGACCCTCGCGCGGATGAAAGCGATGCTCCCGACGGGCTGCGAGTTCGTGGTCGTCTCGGTGCCCGGGGGCGCGGCCTACGCGAAGAACGTCGGCGCGGCCGCCGCCTCGGGCGGCGTGCTCGTCTTCGTGGACGACGACGTAGAGCTCCTGACCCGGTGGGACTGGAACCGGTGGCTCTCCTGGGACTGGCAGTTCGCGATCGCCGAGCTCTACTGGCCGGGGCCGGACGTGAATGGGTTCATGATGCGGACAGAGAGTACGATGTTGAACGTGCTGACCGCGGTGTTCCGCTACAAGCTGTTCATGTCGGGCTTCGCGGCGGTCCGCCGCGAGGCATTCGAGGCGGTCGGCGGATACAACGAGAACGTCACCTTCGAGGAACACGCCATCACGCTCGACTTCTATCGTCACCGTTTCCGGGGAGCCCGGTTACCGGTCCGCGTCCGCGTGCTACGTCGATGGCACGGCTGGCACCCTCAGAACGACACCACGAGCCGAGGGAAAGTCCGCCCTCCGCCCAAGCCTGGGGAGGTCGAGGTCTATCACCTTTGATGGCCGGCCGCCCGGTCCCGAGGATTCCGACGGGTAGTCGTCCTCGTGGGTTCGAAAGAGGTTCCCTAACTTCTCAGGAACTACGCAAGCGAGTTCAGCGCGCTCGCGACGCGGGGGTCTAGCTGCCAGAAGGTCTCGGGACCTACGGCGGGGGCCGTGGGAGGAAGTCGGTCGGAGCCCGCCGGATCAGGTCGTCCAGCAGCGGGCCGACGTTCTTCACCACCGGCGTGCCGTGGCCCGGTAGGAGGGTCTTTACGTCCAAGGCCCTCAGCCGTTCGAGCGAGCGAATGGCCTGCTCTAAGTTCGTAGCGAACCTCGGCGCCGGGAGCGTGAGGCGGCCCCGGTTCTCGACCACCGAATCCCCCGAAAAGAGGAGCTTCTGGCCCGGGTCGTAGAACGCAACCTCGCCGGGAGTGTGGCCTGGAACGTGGACCACCAGAAGAGGCCCCACTCGATCTCCGTCCTTCAGAGCGCTCGCGACCGGGGTCGGACGGACGCGCATGAAGAGGCGCATGAAGGGTGACACCGGCATTTTCGCGCGACCCTCCACGAAGGGAGCGTCGTCGGCGTGACAGGCAAGCGTCGCGGGAGTGTTGTGGGTGAGGTAGGCTGCCCCTCCCATGTGGTCAACGTGATGGTGGGTCAGGAGGATCTTCGTCAGTCGGTCCAGCGGCACCTGCGCGTCCTGAAATGCCCGAACGATCGACCCTGCCTTCCGGGAGAAGCCGGTGTCGATGAGATAGGTCTCGCCGCCCGAGATGACGGTGTAGCAGTTCACGAACCCCGGTATCCGTCCGACGCCTTCGGCGACCGCCTCGCCCGGGATTCTCCTAGACGGCGCCGTCATGGGGGTCTCCTCCGACCGGGAGCAGACGCCGGGTGGGGCATGGCACGGACCACGGCGTGCTCCGTGACCCCGAGGTCCTCGGAGCGTTTTAACCGTCCGAGGTGGGGACCGGTCGGACTCCGGCACCCAGGTACTGCGACCGGCGTACCCGGAAGGC
The DNA here is from genome assembly GCA_030040775.1 of Thermoplasmata archaeon. Taxonomy (GTDB): domain Archaea; phylum Thermoplasmatota; class Thermoplasmata; order Lutacidiplasmatales; family UBA184; genus Lutacidiplasma. The sequence continues at coordinate 2,439 of JASHTB010000085.1, forward strand.
GTCGCCGGGCTTCAGGGGGGAACGCTTCCCCCATCGAAGCCACGGCTGGTTCGTACCTCGTCTGATAAAGTGCCCCCGTGATTCGCAGGGCGATCCGAGGCGGTCGCTATGCCTTCCACTCCCCTCGAGCAGAACCCTCCGCCCTCGCTCGCCTCGGTGGCACCCCGGGTCGTGCAGGTCCCCGAGTCGTGGGTCTACCCCCTTTCCGTCTTCGGCCTCGAGCTCAGCCTCGACACCGCCTCCCTCGACACGTTGGAGGAGGTCGTGGGTTCGGTCACGAAAGAAACGGTCTCTGCGTGGTTCGCTCGCTTCCGAGGGACCGAGGAGGTCGCCCGGCTTTCGACCTGCCACCGACTCGAGCTCGTGCTCCTCACTCGGTACCCGGAGGAGCTCGACCGGTGGCGTGACGCCCTTCCCGGTCCGCCGGGAGCGTGGAGAGTTCGGGAAGGGCGGGACGTCGTCCACCATCTCTTCCGGGTCGCGGCCGGACAGGAGTCGCTCGCGGTCGGCGAGGGGGAGGTTCGCCACCAGGTCAAGGCCGCGGCCTCTCTCGTCGCGAGCCGCCATCCGCGCCCGGTGCTTCGCCCGCTTTTCCTCGGTGCTGTCCGGGCCGCGGAGGAGGTCTCCCCGTCGGTACCGGCCGCCCGCTCCATCGCGTCGGCCGCGGTCGCGCACCTGAGAGAACTCCTGCCCGAACCGTTCCCGCGGGTGCTCGTGGTCGGTTCGGGAACCGTCGGATGCCAGGTCGTCGAGAGTCTCTCTCCGTGGGCTCGCGTGACGGTCGCCTACCACGAACGAGTACCCGACGAATCGTTCCTGCGCGCGACGGGCGCCCATGCCATCCGACTCGACCGGCTCGCCCAAGAGCTCCTCCGCTCGGACGCCGTCGTTACGGCCGCGAAGTTCGGACGGCGAGGTCTCGGCCCGCACGACCTCCCTCGAAACCGCTCCCTTCTCCTGGTCGACCTCGGGATGCCCCGCAACATCGACCCCGCGGTCCGTGAGCGTTCGAACGTCCGACTGGTCGACCTGGAAGAGCTCTACCAGCGTTCGGAGCACCGATACGGAGCTTCTCCCTCGGAGCCCCTCCTCGAGCAGCGGGCCCGCGAGCTCTCCCGGCGGCTCGAGAAGCTGCTTCTCGAGCCGTGGGTCGACACGCTCCACCGGGCCGCCGAGGAGGTCCGCCGCTCCGAGCTCGAGAACGCCCGTGCGTACCTCGGGAACCTCACGCCGGACCAGGCCGTGGCCGTCGAGCGACTCACCGAGCGCCTGGTCCGTCGCCTCCTCCTTCCTCCGACTGAGCGGATCCGGTCCCTTCCTCCTGGCCCCGAAGGGGACCGCGCGCGTCGGGTCGCGCTCCAGTTGCTCTCCCCGCGTCCGACCGACCCGTGACCGAGAAGCTCCGGGTCGGAACCCGGCGCAGCCGCCTTGCGAGGGCCCAGACGGAGTGGGTCGTCTCTCGGCTCTCGCGCCGCGCGGGAGAAGTAGCGTTCGAACCCGTGCCGCTCGACACGAGCGGCGACCGGGACCAGAGCGTCGGCTCGGCCGCGGATTTCACGGACGCGATCGACCGGGCGTTGCTCCGGGGGGAGGTCGACCTCGCGGTCCACAGTGCGAAAGACCTGCCGGTCGAGCTCGACCACCGATTCGCTCTGGTCGCCTGCCCCCGCCGGGCCGACCCGCGCGATTGTCTGGTCGTCCAACCCCAGTTTCGAGCCGGGCGGCTCCCTCGGGGAGCCCGAGTCGGGTCGAGCAGCCTGCGACGGCGGGCCCAGATCCTCCGGTGGAGGGCAGACCTCGACGTGGTGGAGCTTCGGGGGAACGTGGACACTCGCCTGGGCCTCGTCCACTCCGGCGCGATCGACGCAGCGGTCCTCGCCTCCGCCGGTGTCAGTCGCCTCGGGCAGACGAAGGAGGTCGACCGCCTGCTCCCGACCGCCCGCTTCCTGCCGGCCCCGGCTCAAGGCGCCCTCGCGGTCGTGGCTCGCTCTGGGGACTCCCGGGTCGCGATGGTAGCTCGCCCGCTCGACCACCAGGCCACGCGCTCGGCCGTCCTCGCAGAACGCGCCTTCGCCGCCCGGCTCGGCGGAGATTGCCGACTGGCGCTCGGGGCCCTCGCGACCTGCCGGGGGAAGTCGGTCTCGCTCGTCGGAGAGGTCCTCTCCCCGGACGGACGACGCAGCCTAAGGGTCCGGCGGAGCGGGCCGGCCTCTCGCGCGGAAGAGCTAGGTCGGAGTGCGGGTGCGGTCCTGCTGGAGCGGGATGCCCCCGGGCTCCTCTCGCTCGCGCGTCCGTAGGATTCCCATGGCCCGACCGGCCCGGCCTTCGGTGGTACTTCTCTCGGCCTCAGGGAGCTTGCCGGAGGTCGACCGTCTGCTCCGGCGTTCGGGGGTGCGTGTCTATCGAATTGCGTCGATCTCCTCTCGACCGGTCGACCCCCGACTCTGGCGGGGTCGTCTTCGCCGTGCCCCGCCTCCGGATACCGTGATCGTGACGAGCCGAGCCGCCGTGGAGGCGGGAGTGCGACCATGGCGGCGGGCCCGTCCCCGGCTGCCCCGCCCTCTCGAGTTCTGGGCGGTCGGGCCCGGCACCTCCGAGGCGCTCCGACAGGCCGGCGTTCGCGGCGTTCATCGGCCGAGGCGGTCGACGGCCGGGGAGATCGCGAGGGCCTTACCGAGCCGCCCGCCTCGATGCGTCGTCCACTTTCGCTCCGACCGCGCCGGCCCTCGCCTCGCCCGCGCTCTCCGGGCCCGGGGGCATCGGGTGGTCGACCTCGTCGTGTACCGCCTCCAGAAGATGCCACGGTTTACGCCGAGAGAACGCCGCTTCCTGGAAGAGGCCGGCCTCCTCGTCGTGACCAGCCCCTCGGGACTCGAGGCGGTGCGGGATCGCTTGGACCGTCCGAGCTTCTTCCGCCTGACGAGGTCCGCCCGCCTCGAAGTGCTCGGCGAGCGCTCACGCCGCTCCGCGCGTCTTCTCGGGTTCCGCTACGTCTCGGTCGCTCCCTCCACGACCGCGCAACGATTTACCCGCCACCTCCTGCGGGAGCTCCGTCATGCCCGAGCGTGACCGCCCTCGGAGGCGGACTGCCCCCGCCCCCTCTCCGACGATCCGCCTGCGACGGCTGCGCCGGACCGAGGCCCTTCGGGAATGGGTCGCGGAGACCGAGGTCGAGCTGCGTCGGCTCATCTACCCGCTCTTCGTTCGACCGGGTCGGGGCGGGTCGGAGGCGGTCTCCTCGATGCCGGGGGTCTTCCGCTACCCGGTCGGCGAAGTGGGACCGCTCGCCCGGCGTCTCGCCGACGAGGGGATCCGCTCGGTCCTTTTGTTCGGGGCCGCCCGGAGGAAGGACGACGAAGGCTCCGACGCCTGGGCACGCGACGGGGTCGTCCCTGAGGCCGTGCGCGCGGTCAAGCGCGCGGCCCCGTCGCTCGTGGTCGTCACCGACGTCTGCCTGTGCGCGTATACCGTCCACGGCCACTGCGGGCTCGTGCGGAACGGCGCTGTTGTGAACGACGCGTCGTGCGAGCGACTCGGCCGGGTCGCGCTCGCGCATGCCCGCGCCGGCGCCGACGTGGTCGCCCCGAGCGCGATGATGGACGGACAGGTCAGCGCGATCCGCGCCGCACTCGACCGTGCGGGGCACGAGGAGACCGCCGTCCTCGCCTACTCGTCGAAGCACGCTTCCGCCTTCTACGGTCCGTTCCGCGAGGCGGAGGACTCGACCCCCGCCTTCGGGGACCGACGAGGGTACCAGATGGACTGGCGGAACGCCCGCGAGGCGCTCCGGGAGATGGAACGGGACGCGGCCGAAGGCGCGGACCTGTTGATGGTGAAGCCGGCTCTGACGAGCCTAGACCTCCTCACGCGGGCGCGGAAGCGCTTTCTCCTGCCGCTCGCGGCCTACCAGGTGAGCGGCGAGTACGCGATGATCAAGGCGGCCGCGGCGGCCGGCGCCCTCGAGGAGCGAGCGGCGGTCGAGGAGACCCTCGGTGCCCTCCGCCGGGCCGGCGCGGACCTGATCGTCACGTACTTCGCGCGGGACGTGGCCCGTTGGTCGCGGGAGGGACGATGACCGCGGCCGGACGAGGGGCGGAGGAGGGCGCCGAAGGGCCCGAGGCTGGGCCCCGGGACTTCGTGAAGTACACGTTCTACCATCTTCGTCCGGAGTTCCGACGGCTCTCCGCCGAAGCCCGCGACCAGGCGAAGGAACGGTTCGCTTCCATCCTCGAGGGACCCCCGCCGGGGCTCCTCGTGCGGAGCTACGCTCTCACGGGACTCAAAGCCGGCGCCGAGATGCTGGTCTGGTCGGTCGGGCCCGAGCTCGAACCGGTCCAGGAGCTCCATTCGCGCCTCCTCGGCACTCCTCTCGGCGGCTACCTCGACACGCCGTACTCCTACCTTGGGATGGGCCGCCGCTCGGAGTACCTGGGGACGCACGCGCACGGGGGGGAGGGGTCGGAGGCGCGACGCCGCCCGTTCGACCTTCCCTACCTCTTCGTCTACCCGTTCGTGAAGAAACGGGAGTGGTACGGGCTCCCGTTCGAGGAACGCCGACGGGTCATGGGCGAGCACTTCCGCATCGGCCACAAGTACCCGAAGGTCCGCATCCACACCGGCTACTCCTTCGGGCTCGACGACATGGAGTTCATCCTCGCGTTCGAGGCGGATGACCCAGGCGAGTTCCTCGACCTCGTGAGTGACCTGCGCTCAACCGAGGCGAGCCGGTACACCGCGCTCGAGACGCCGATCTTCACCTGCGTCCTCACCTCCGCCCGTCGCATGCTCGACCTCGCGGACGGGCTCCCGTGAGCCGACCCTCCCCCGGACCCGTCTCCCGACGCCTCGCGCATCGGGCCGCGCGGGTACTGGTCGGGGGCGTCGACAGCCCCGTGCGGTCGTTCCGCGCGGTCGGCGGCACTCCGGTCTTCTTCGCCCGGGGGCGAGGGGCCTACCTCTTCGACGTCGACGGCCGCCGGTATCTCGACCTAGTCGGCTCCTGGGGCGCGAACCTTCTCGGAAACGCTCCGCCCGACGTCGTGCGGGCCGTGCGGAAGACCGCTCTGCGAGGCTTGACGTTCGGAGCCCCCTCGCCGCTCGAGCACGAGCTCGCCGAGCGGATCCGTCGCGCCGCGCCCGAGCTCGAGCGGCTTCGGTTCGTCAGCTCGGGAACCGAGGCGGTCATGAGCGCCGTCCGGCTCGCCCGCGGGTTCACTGGCCGACCGAAGGTCGTGAAGTTCGCGGGAGGCTACCACGGCCACTCGGACGGGCTGCTGGCCCGGGCGGGTTCCGGCCTGGCGACCGCTTCCCTGCCGGATTCTGCCGGGGTCCCTCCCACAATCGTCGGCGAGACGGTCGTTCTATCGTACAACGACCCCGAGGCGCTCGCCGACCTGTTCGGCCGGCACGGCCGTTCGATCGCCGCGGTCGTGGTCGAGCCCGTGGGCGGCAACATGGGGGTCGTTCCGCCCCGTCCCGGCTTTCTTGAAGCCGTCTCCTCCCTCGCGCATCGGTCGGGTTCCCTCGTGATCGCGGACGAGGTCATCACCGGCTTCCGCCTTCGAAACGGGACGGTCCACGATTCGCTGGGCCTCACGGCCGACCTCGTGACGCTCGGGAAGGTCGTCGGAGGCGGGATGCCGGTCGGCGCGTACGGAGGTCGCCGGGAGGTGATGGAGCTTGTCGCGCCGCTCGGCCCCGTCTACCAGGCCGGGACGCTGTCGGGCCACCCTCTCGCGATGGCGGCCGGGCTCGCGACGCTCGACCGTCTCTCTCCGGCCGTCTACCGCGCCCTCGAACGGTCCTCCTCCGACCTCGAGGAGCGGCTCGTCCGCTCGGCCGAGGAGGAAGGAGTCGACCCGTTCACGGTAGAGCGGGTCGGCTCGATGCTCGGGGTGTTCTTTGCGCCCGGTCCCATCCGCGACGACCGGGACGCCGGGCGGACGGACCGGGCTCAGTACGCCCGGTTCTTCCACGCGGCGCTCGACCGCGGGGTCTATCTTCCGCCGTCCGCCCTCGAGACCACGTTCGTCTCTGCCGCGATCCGTCCCGAGGACCTCGAGCGGGCGCAGGGCGCTCTTCGATCCGGGCTCCGCGCCGCGCGGAGGAGGGGGGCGAGACGGTGAGGCGGGACCGGCTCGTCCGGGCCCTTCGCGGCGAAGAGACCGACACGACCCCGATCTGGCTGATGCGCCAGGCAGGCCGCCACCTGCCCGGGTACCGAAAGCTGCGGGAGGCGCATCCGCTCCTTGAGATCGCCCGCACCCCCGAGCTCGCCGCCGAGGCGACCCTCGAGCCGGTCCGCCGGTACGACGTCGACGCGGGGGTCGTGTTCGCGGATATCGCTCTCCCGTTCCTCGGGCTCGGAGTCCCGTTCTCGATCGACCCGGGCGTCGGTCCGGTCGTGTCGCGTCCGGTCCGCACCCGACACGATGTCGAGGCGCTCGCCGACTTCGACGCGAAGGCGTCCGTTCCGTTCGTGGGAAAGGCGATCGAGCGGTTCCTCGAGCTCGAGACCGAGCGGCCGATCGTCGGGTTCGCGGGGGGGCCGTTCACGCTCGCCTCCTACCTCATCGAAGGAGGGCCGTCCCGGGAATACGTAGAGACGAAGCGGCTCCTCTACTCGGACCCGGGCACGTTCGACCGGCTGGTCGGTCGCCTTGTCGAGATGACGGTCGACTACCTCGGTCTGCAGGCCGCGAGCGGCGCCGCCGCGCTGCAGCTGTTCGATTCCTGGGTGGGCGCTCTCTCACCGGCCGCCTTCGAGCGGCATCTCCTCGAGCCGACGCGCGCTCTGTTCGACGGGCTGCGAGCCTTCGGTCGGCCGACGATCTACTTCTCCACGGGTTCCTCGCACCTCCTCGAGCTCCTCGCCCGCACCGGGGCCGATGCGCTCGGGGTCGACTGGAGGGAGCCCCTCGGTCGGGTCCGGGCCCGGGTCGGCGAGCATCTCGCCTTGCAGGGGAACCTCGACCCAGGCGCGTTGCTCGGCACCGACGAGACGGTCCGGCGGGAGGCCGGTCGGGTGCTCCAGGAGATCCCGGACGGGAGGGCCCATGTCTTCAATCTGGGCCACGGTGTGCTCCCGGAGACCGACCCGGTCCGAGTGGAAGAACTGGTGAGCTACGTGCACGACGCCGGAAGAGGAAGGAGAAGAAGGTGAGCGGCGAAAAGCCGAGAGGGCCGAGCGCGGTCTTGCTGATGGGATACGGAAGCCCGAACGGGGCCGGGGACCTCCCGTCGTACCTGACGGACGTCCTCCACGGCCAGAAACCGTCCGAAGCGATGGTCGCCGAGTACGTACGGCGGTACGACCGGATCGGTGGGTCGCCGCAGAATCGGATCCTCGCCTCGCTGCGAGAGAAGCTCGAGCGGCGACTGGGGCAGGAGCGACCGGGGACCCGCGTGTTCCTGGGCGTCAAGCACGGACGCCCTGCGCTCCGGGACGTCGTCCCCGAGGCCGCGCGCGCCGGGTTCCGCCACCTGGTCGCGGTCCCGCTCTCTCCGTACGCTTCGACGTGGATCAGCGAGCCGTATCGCGAGGGAGTGGCGGAAGGGATCCGGGCCTCGCCCTCGCCGATCGACGTCGACGTGCGTCTCGATTGGCACCTGGACCCTCACTGGATCGGATACTGGAGCCGGACGATCCGGGCCGACCTCGCGGCGCACCCGGACCCGAACGGTGCGGTGCTCCTCTCGGCCCACAGCCTTCCCGAGCGGATGCGCGACCGAGGCGACCCGTATCCGCAGATACTCCGCGAGACGTCCGACGCGATCGCCCGTTCGGCCCAGCTCGAGCGATGGTCGTTCACGTACCAGAGCCCGGGCAACACCACCGAGCCCTGGCTCGGACCCGACATCACCGACGTGATGCTCGACTGGCAGCGTCGAGGTGCGCGCCGGCAGCTCGTCGCTTCGTTCGGTTTCGTCTTCGACCATCTGGAGGTCCTCTACGACCTCGACGTCGTGGTCCGAGAGTTCGCCGAGGGGCACGGGATCGACTATCGGAGGGTCCCGATGCCGAACGACGCGGAGGAAGTCGTCGAAGCGCTGGCGACCCGGGTCCTCGCCCCCGCGCCGAGCTCGGCGTCTCAAGGGACGCCCACGCCGTCGGTCGCCCTGACGAAGGGCATCGCCCCGCGGTGACGGCGCACCGTCACGCGCGCACGGGCTCCGACCGAAGACGGTAGGGGACGAAGGGACCTTCGACGTATTCGAGGACCTTCGGTTCCCCGTGTTCCTCTCCGAGGGCGAACGCCGTGCGCAGGGTCGCGAGGGCCTCCTCGGGCGTTGGAGGAGGAACGGTGAGCGTGCTCATCTCCACCGGACGCGCTCGGCGGTCCAGGCAGAGCAGAACGGACTCGAACCGGGGGAAGGCGAGCTGGAAGAGCCGCAGCTGCAGCTGGACGTCCGGGGGAGGAGGGATGGCGCGGTAGCTCTTCATCTCGTAGAACCGGCCCCGTCCGTCCCAGTAGTCCGGTTGCGCGTAGACCCCGACCCGGTCGTCGATCAGGATGACGCGCGACTTCGGACGCGACAGCCCGAACGCCGGACTCTTGCGGAACGCCTGCACGCTGCCGTGGACCTGCTCGAGGAGCGCGGCCCGTCCCGGGGCCGACAGGGCGAGGGCCGCCGACGCGAGCTCCTCGTCGAGCAGCGCCTCCCCGAACGATCGCATCGCGGTCCCGGTGGGGCGTCGGCCCTGACGGTACTCGTGGCTGAAGTGGGAGAGCGTGCCATCGATCGCCCGGCCGACCGCCTTGCCGACCTCGTCCTCCTCGCGCGGCGGACGGGGATAGGTTCGCTGGACGACCTCGTACGCCGGGATCGTACGGATGGTCGTCATCGTTCCGTCCTCCCCGATTCGCACCGTCCGGCGTTCGAGCTCCTCACCCCCGTTCTCGGATAAGGTAGCCGCCGCGGGGAGCGGCCGGGCCGGGTCGGGAGCACGACCCCGGGGCGTTTCCCCGACCCGGCGTCACGGGGGAGCCTCCTCCGCGACGAGGCTATCTCGAAGAACGGCTCGGGGGTGGGGCGATTGGCGATGGAGTCCTCCCGGCCTTCTCTGAGCCCGACCCCGTCGATCGGCCCCGCCCTTCCGTTCCCGCTCGAAGAGGGGGCGATCCGCGCACGAACTCAGGCGAGCATCGCAGGGGCGGAGCGAGACCTCCACGACCTTCTCGCCTCCTCGAGTCCACGCACGGTCTCCGGCTTTCTCGTGCCCCTCGAGCGGGTCCTCCTTTCCGTCCGCACGATGGGAGACCAGGGGGACACCCTCTTCGCCGTCCATCCGGACCTCTCGAGCCGCGCGGCAGGGCGCGAGGCGTCCGAGGCTGCGGACCGGTTCTTCAACGCCGTCTTCCTGAACGCCGACCTGTACCGGGACCTCGGGGCTCTCGACCTCACGTCGGCCGACGAGGCAACCCGCTACGCGGTCGAGAAGATGCGCCGGGACATGCGACGGAGCGGGGTCGAGAAGGCTCCCGAGGAGCGGACCCGGCTCCTCGAGCTCGCCAACGCGATCGACCGGGTCTGCAACACCTACTTCGAGAACACGACGCGTGAGGTCCGGTCGATCGAGGTCGAAGGACGCGAGGGCCTGCCGGGATTGCCCGCGGACTACCTCGCGGGCCATCCGCCCGACTCCCGCGGCCGGGTCCGGATCACGACCCAGTACCCGGACGCGCTCCCCGTGCTGACGTACTGCGAGCGGCCCGAGGTCCGCAAACGGATGCTGTTCGAGATGCTGAACCGGGCGTATCCCGCGAACGTCCCGGTCCTCGCGGAGATGCTCGAACGAAGGGACGAGTTCGCCCGCTCCCTCGGATACCCCCGTTGGGCCGACTTCGCGCTCGAGGACCGGATGGCCGGCCGACCCGAGGTCGTCCGGGAGTTCCTAGAGCGGGTCGCGTCCCTGGTCCGCGAACCGTCCGCGCGGGAGAGGGCCTGGCTCCTTGCGCGAAAGCGCCGGGATGAGCCGGGGGCCGAACGACTCGAACCGTGGGACACGCGGATGTTCGGTGACGGGTTCTACGAGACGCTCCTGCGCCGGGAGGAGTTCGGGGTCGACACGAAGGCCCTGCGCCGTTTCTTTCCGTACGCCCAGGTTCGGGACGGGCTGTTCGCTCTCTGCGAGGACCTCCTCGGCCTTTCGATCCGACCGGCGGACGGAGCGGAGGTCTGGCACCCGACGGTCGAGGTGTACGACGTGCGGACCGCCGCGTCGTTCCTCGGCCGCTTCTACCTCGACCTTGTGCCTCGCGCCGGTAAGTACGACCATGCCGCCCACTTCACGATCTGTCGGGGCGTCGAAGGGATGCAGCTCCCTGTGGGCGCCCTCGTCTGTAACTTCCTCAACCCTCGGGTGAATGCGGATTCCGCTCGCATGGAGTACACGAACGTCGTGACGTTCTTCCACGAGTTCGGCCACCTGCTCCACGCGCTGTTCTCCGGCCACGGTCCGCGCTACTACACGACGATGGCCCACGTCGAGCGGGACTTCATCGAGGCGCCGTCCCAGCTGTTCGAGGAGTGGGCCCGCGACGCGCCCACCCTCCGCCGATTCGCCCGGGACCCGGAGTCGGGAGAGACTCCGTCGGAGGAGCTCTTCGGACGCCTGAAGGCCGGGGTCGCTCTCGGCCGGGCGTCCGCCTGGATGCGGCAGCTCGCCCTCTCCACCACCGCCCTCGAGTACTACGACCGCGACCCTCACGGCCTCGACACGTCGGCGCTCCTCCGCGAGGTCTACCGCCGGTACGACTCGGTGCCGGTCTACCCCGAGTACCACCTCGAGACCAACTGGACGCACCTCACGGGCTATTCGGCGGCGTACTACACGTACGTCTGGTCGGCCGTCATCGCCCGGGACCTGCTGACGCCGTTCCGCGAGAAGGGCTCGCTCACCGACCCCGAGGTCGCCCAGCGGTACGTCCGGGAGATCCTCGCGCCGGGAGGCTCGCGGCCGGCCGCCGAGCTCGTCCGGCGGTTTCTCGGCCGCGACTTCGACCTGGCCGCGTTCTCGGCGTGGGTCCGGGAGGCTCCGATGCCTCCCGACTCGGTCGCGGAGCCCGGATAGACGGGCCGACGGCCCGCTACTTCGCCTGCGCGTGGAACGGCGCCTTGGCCTTCTCCTTCCGGGCCGAATCCTCCGCGCTCACGTGCTGGTTGGCCCGGACGACGCGGTCGAGCTTCTGCGCAAACGCGCTGAGCCGATCGCCCCGGACCCCCACGACCATCTTGTCGGGCCCAAGGTCGGTGTAGATCCGGGAGCCGATGCATCCGAGGGAGAGTCCGAAGGGAGCCCCCTGGTTCAGGATCGGCAGGATCGCGCACATCGGGCGCCCGTTGATCGGCACCGTCCAGACGTCCGGAGCCGAGCCCGCTGCCTCCGCCGCCAGCATCGCACCGTGGGGGTTCGTGAACACGAGGACGCCAGTCGGGGCGAACGGGAGACTGCCCAACGGTCCATAGGCCACGTACTTCGGCGCGGTCGGGTTGTGCGGCACGTGCGCCTCCTCCCCGGGGTTCAAGTACCCCTCCCTCTGCATCTCTCCGATCGTGGCCATGAGGCGACTCCCCACCTGGCCCTCCGGCGGGATCCCGAGGACGAACGCACCGATCTCGCAGTCCTCGTGCTTCGGGAGCCCCGCGTAGAACGCCGAACGGGTTCCGAAAGCGAAGAACGTGCAGACCGACGGGACCCCACCGGGGTGTTCCGGGACACCCTTCGGAGGATGGTCCAGGTACGTCACCTGGACCGGTGGCAGAGTGAGCTCAAGCTGGCGGGTAAGCTGGTCGGCGACGGACCGGTACTCTACGCTCATCGTTCCCTCGGCCCGGGGAGGTCCGGCTCGTATAGAGGCTTGTCGTAAGGGGCGCTGCTTCCGGGCCCTCCCACTCCCCGCGGGGGGAGGGTGCGGGGAATCCGGGGGAGTTACTTGACCGCGTCCGCGGAGAAGTCGAGGTCGTCCGTCTGCTCTAGGTCGATGAGGTGCCCGAGCTTGCGCCGCTTGGTGTCCAGGTACTGTCGATTGACCTCGTTCGGGGGCACGGTCACCGGGATCCGGCCGACGATCGAGATTCCATGGCGCGTGAGGTCGCTCACCTTCATCGGGTTGTTCGTCAGAATGCGGATCGACCGGACGTGGAGCGACCGGAGCATGTGGGCAGCGACCCCGTAGTCCCGCTCGTCGGGGCGGAACCCGAGGATCTGGTTCGCCTGGACCGTGTCGAACCCGGCGTCCTGGAGCTGGTAGGCCCGGATCTTGTTCGCAAAGCCGATCCCTCGGCCCTCCTGGCGGAGGTAGAGGACGACCCCGTTGTCCATCTGGCCGATCCGCTCGAGCGATTCGATCAGCTGGTCGCGACAATCGCACCGGAGCGACCCGATCGCGTCGCCGGTGAGGCACTCGGAGTGCAGCCGGACGGGGACGTCCCCGAGCTCGTAGACGTCACCGTGGACGAAGGCAGCGTGCTCCTTCCGGTCCGAGGGGCTCGCGAACGCGACGACCTGGTACTCCCCGAATCGCGTCGGGAGGTCCGCGATCGCAAGAATCTGCACGCAGGTGTCGAGCGAGCCTTCGCAGCGGTGGTCCCGATTCTCCTCAAGGAGAGCCTCCACCCGCTCCTTCGCGATCCCCATCGACTTGGAAACGAGACCGGAGTGCGAATAACTCCTCGGTGGGGTCGGGGTAAGCGTCGTCACGGTCGAGCGTCTCTCGGCGACACGAAGGTCTCTAAAGGCCCGAGGACGGTCGGACGGGTCGAACCTAGCCCTTGCTCCCGACCGACGGCCTGCCCTCGATGAGCGCGTCCAGGAGGCCGATCGGAGGGCAGCCGAACGCCAGCAAGGCGTCGTGGAACGACGCGAGGTTGCCGCCGAAGCGGGAATCGAGGAACCGGTGGCGTGCGTTGAGGATGGCGAGCTTTCCGAGCGTGTAGCAGAAGTACTCGGGATTGAACGTGCCGCGGATCGCTTCGCGTTCGGCGGGGAGCCGCTCGAAATGGCCCTCGCGCTGGAACAGCGCGGTCGCCTCCTCGAGGCTCATCCCCTCGGTGTGAAGGCCGACCGAGACGAGGAGGCGGCAGTCCCGGAGCAGCGCGTCGTGGATCTGGGCGACCTCGGCGACCGGGCTCTCGCGCCCGAGGCCCTGCTCGATCGCGAGCTGTTCGGCGTAGTGGGCCCACCCCTCGACGAACGAGGCGGAGAGGTAGACCTTGCGGACGAGAGAGCCCGGGAACTGACGGAAGTGCAGGAACTGGAGGTAGTGGCCCGGGTAGACCTCGTGGACCGTGACGTTCCGGAGCATGGAGTAGTTGAACGAGCGCAGCCACTCCTCGGCCTGCACCGGGGTCCACTTCGGGTCGACCGGGGTCACGAAGTAAATCCCCTCCGACGTGGTCGTGTCGAACGGACCGGGCGGGTTCATGCTCGCGGTCGAGAGGGCCCGCCCCCACGACGGGGTCTCCTCGACCCGAACGGCCGGCGAGGCGGGAATCGTCACGAGGCGCTTCGTCTCGACGAACCTCCGGGTCTCCTCCACGTACGTTCGGGCGGTCGGAAGGAGGTCGGGGGCCGACGGATGGTTCTGGTGGAGACGTCCGAGCAGCGCCTCGACCGTCGTCTTCTCCTCCCGCGCGATCTCGGCGAGGCGCGCCTGGTTCCGAGCCAGGTCGGCGGCCCCGGCTTTACGGACCTCGTCGAAGGGGACCTCGATCCCCTCCCGCACGAACAGGAGCTTCTGGTAGCGTTCCCCGCCGAGGGCGAACTCGGGAACCGCTTTCAGCAACTTCTCCGACCGAAGCCAGTCGAGGAACGACGCGACCGAGGACTCGGCGGTAGCACGAGCGGCCGCGAACGGCTCTCTGAGCCCGGCGCGCGCGGCGAACGCCTCGGCCTCGACAAAGTGGGCCGGCAGGCCGCCTCCCATGATGATCGAAAGGTCGACGAACGGTTTGGGGAGGCGTTCCTGGAGGCGACTTCTCCCCTGCTCGAGGAGGCGAGGGACCTGGTGGAGGACCTCGACCATCGCGGCGACCCGACGCTCGGCCGGAGCGTACTCCCGCGCGAGGTACGGCGTCAGCGAGACCGACCCGACGTACGACATCGGGTTGCGGTCGAGCTCCTCCGCGTCGCGGAGGTCGAAGAGCGGACTCTCGAGAAGCAGCCGCAGGAGGAACGCGTCGACGCGCCGCTTCTCCGAAAGCCCCTCGAGGTCGACCTCGGCGAGGCGCTTCAGGAGGCGGTCGGCGCCCGAGCTCCACCTCTCGGTGGCGGCGGGGGATAGGTCGGGGACGCGCCCATCGTACTCGTGCAGCCCGAGCCCGACCGCGTACCCGGGCTGGAGCACGAAGAGGTGGTCGACCGTCTCTCGCTCCAGACGGTCGAACTCGGGTGCGGCGGAGTTCGCGCTAGCCACCTCCTCGCTTCGGTGAACGGGCGGGGTTCAAAAGCTCGAGGGCCGAAAGGACAGCACTCCGGCCTACTCGACCCACGTCATACGGCACCTCGGGCAGGTCCGTCCTTCGAGCGGGGTACCGCAGACAAAACACGTTCCGAACGCCCCCGGCGGAGCGGCCCGAGAGGTTCCGCTTGTCTCCGGCGACCGTGCCGGAAGGGGCGGAGGAGGACCCGCGGATGGAGCAGACGGGGGCGGCGCGGACGGAGCCGGCGAGGGGGGAGGAGGAGCCGACGCGGGTGGGGCAGCCGGCGGTTTCTCCACCGGCGCGGAGGGGGGTGACGCGCTTTCGGAGGCCGGCGCGACCTCCTCCTTCGCGGGCGGTTCCTCCTTCTCGCGCCGCAGCCGGCGGAAGAGCGCCATCGCCGAGGGCAGCCGTCCTCCCTCTTTACGTCTAAGGCGGGAGGCCGCGCAGCGTTTTCTCCCGGCGGGCGTTCCCCGGGCGTGTCCACGAAGCCGTCGGATCGTCTTCGGGCCCTCGGCATCGAGCTCCCACCCCCTCCGAAGCCGGCGGGGGCGTACTCCCCGGTCGTGACGTGGGATCGGTATGCGTGGGTCTCCGGACAGATCGTCGTTCGGGCGGGTGGGGTCGCGAGTCCCGGCCTCGTCGACCGGGACGTCGGGTTCGAGGCCGCCCGGGACCTCGCCCGCCAGGCCGCGCTGCAAGGAGTGAGCGCGCTCGAGGCCGCGCTCGGCTCGCTCGACCGCGTCCAGCGGGTCCTCAGGGTCGCGGTCTACGTTGCCTCCTCGCCCGGTTTCGTTCGCCAGCACGAGGTTGCGAACGGATCAACGGAGGTGCTGGTCCAGCTGTTCGGAGAGGAGGGCCGGCCCGCCCGCGTCGCGATGGGGGTGGCAAGCCTTCCGTTGAACGCCCCCGTCGAGGTCGAACTGCTCGTGGGAACCGGCTAGGCCGACCGTGGAGCGAACGAGCTGGGACGGGGTGTTCCGCGACGGCCGGGACCTGTTCACGGTCAACCGGACGCCGGGGATTCGGGTCTACGGCGAGACGCTGAGAACCGTCTCAGGCATCGAGCACCGGCTCTGGGACCCGTTCCGCTCGAAGCTGGCCGCGCTCCTCCTCAAGGGGGCAGCGGAGAACCTCCTCGCGAACGTGCGCTCCGCGCTCTACCTCGGCGGAGCCCACGGCACCACGGTGAGCCACCTTTCGGATGTCTGGCCGACCGCGACGATCTTCGTGGTGGAGAAGAGCCCGACCGCGTTCGCCCCGCTCCTCGCCCTCGCCCGGCGGCGAACGAACCTGCTCCCACTGCTCGCGGACGCCCAGCTACCGGAACGCTACCAGGCCGACGTCGGCTCGGTCGACTTCCTCTATCAGGACGTCGCGCAGCGCAATCAGGCGGAGATCTTCGTCGAGAACGCCCGGACCTGCCTCGCGCCCGGTGGCCGGGGGGTCCTCATGCTGAAGGTCCGTTCGGTCACGCAACGTCGCCCGAGCGCGGCGATCGTCCGGGCCGCCCGCGAGACGCTCGTCCGGGAGGGGCTCACGGTCCGCTCCGAGGCGCCGCTCGTGCCGTTTTCTCGGGAGCACGTCGCGCTCACGGTCGAGAGCTAGCGCAGCTTCCATCGTTCGCCGACCGATGGCGACCGAAATACCCGGGCCGCGTCCGGCCGCTCCGAGGCGACCGGATGGATCGCGACCTCCTCGCACGGCACCCCTGGGTCCTCGTGAGCGTTCTCCTCGTCCTTGCCCTCGCCTTCGGCTCGAACGGAGGAGGGACACGTCCCACTGCGTTGTCCGACCCGCTCGGAGGGTCCCTCCCCTCAGAAAGCCCCGCACCCGCGTCGCCCGGGCTGGCCGTGGACCCCACGAGCTGGTGGACCGTGGCCGGCAATACGACCGGTCTTTCCGCCACGTGGGTTGGCATCCCCGCAGGATGCACCGCGTCTCCGCTCTGGTACCGGTGGTCCGTCCAAGCCGGGTGGGACGAGGGGACCCTGGCTTCCTCGGAGACGGCCTCCACGAACTTCACGGCCGCCTCGGTCGCCACCGGTGTGGCGCGGATCGGCGTGAACGCCGCGACGACCGTCACCTGCGGAGCTTCCGAGACCGCAGTCGATCAGGAAGCGACCGCGAACGTGACCGTCGTGGTCCCTCCCGAACTCCAAGGGCTCACCGTGTATCCGGACCCGGCATCGGCAGGAGCCGCCACCGAGCTGAACGGGACCCTCTGGGGAGGAGCGCCGCCCTACCGCCTGACCGTCGCCTGGGGCGAGGGGAACGTGTCGACGGTCGACCTCTCCGCTCCGGGAGCCTTCGCCCTTTCGCACGCGTACGCGGCCGGGAATTATTCTCCCGAGGTCTTCGTTGAGGACTCCGCCGGTCTCTCCTCCCACGCCTCGGCTGAAGAGACTGTCTACGTCAGCGGGGGCCTTGCTGTGGGTGTCGAGACCGAGAGCCCGATCGCAGAAGTCGGCGAGCCCGTCAACTTCACGGGGGCGATCGTTCACCCGCCCTCTTCGTTCAGCGACCTCGAGAGCTGCACGGATAGCCGATCCGAGTCGTCCGGTGGCGGTGGTCCCGGTCCGAACGAGAGCTTCTCCTGCGCCTTCGCTTCACCGGGACTTGCCGAGGTCGAATACGAGGTCATCCCGATCAACGACGGCTACCCCGCGACCGAGGCGACCCTCACGCTCCCGGTGGTGAGCCCCCTCGCGGTCTCCGTGCGTCTGGACGGGAACCCCGAGGAGGTCGACCGGCCGACGGTTGCCTCCGTCAACTTGAGCGGAGGCGTTGCCCCCTTCTCCCTTTCCTGGCGGCTTTCGAGCAATGCGAGCGAGCAGACGGCCACGGTCACGGAGGATGGGTTGGTCGTCGTATCGGTCTGGCCGCAACAGCCCGGGACCTTCGGCCTGACCGTCCGTGTCGTCGACGCGCTCGGAACCGAAGTCGAGAACGGCTCGGTTCGCCTATCGGTCGATTCCTCCCTCAACGCCTCCGCGAACGTGGCTGGGGTCCTGGGCCCGGCCGGATCGGTCGTCCACGTCGCCGGCTCGGTCCCTGAGGGCCAGGCTCCGTTCGTCTGGTTCGTGGCCCCCGCGTCCGTCCCTTCGAACGCGAGTCCCACGAACGGCACCCTCTCTACGGTCTCCATTTTCTCCTGGTCCGGCACCCTGCCGTACGAAGGCCGTTCGTCCGTGACGGTCGGGGTGGTGGACGCGGACGGGGCGTTCTGGTGGGCGACGTTTCCGGTTGGTCTGGTGCCTCCTCTCGTCGTTTCGGCCGCGCTCGGGACGAACCGGACAAACGGCTCCGCCGTGCTCTCGTTGAACCTTACCGTTGAGGGTGGCCTCCCGCCCTTCGCCCTTTGGACGAACGGAACCGAGGGGCTTTCTCGGAACGGCTCGCTCCCGACCGACACCACGCTTCGCTGGTCGTTCGTCGTGAACCGTAGTGGCCCGTTCGAATTCAACACGACCGTGCTCGACCGTCTCGGAGTACGTGCCTACTCGAACACCAGCGCGACCGTTTCGCTCTCCGCGACGCCTCCCCCGCCGTCTCCGTCCCCGGCTCCTCCCCCTCCGTCCCGGGCCGGGACCGCCGAGAACGAAACGACCGATTCCGCGTTCCTGGTCGCAGGAGGGTCCGTGGTCGCTGTTCTCCTGGCGGCCTCGGTCGCCTTCCTCTGGCGCTGGCACAAACGTCGGCCAGCCCCCAGCGTCGTCCCCCCAGACCCCGTCGCGGTCCTCCGGGAGATCATCGAGCCGGCCGACGGAGCCGAACGATCGACGGTCGAGCTGCTCGCCGAGGAGCGAGGGATTCCGCTCGAGACCGTTCGCTCGACCCTGGACCGTCTGATCACTGACGGCACCGTCCGGGCCGAGACCGGATCCGATGGTGAGGAGGTGGTGGCGTGGTCGTCGCTCGGCCCCCCGTGAACCTCCGCCCCAGCGTCGCGGTCGTACTGGGGCTCGCGGTCCTCATCCTCAGCGGCAGCGGCCTCGCAGTCCACCCGGCCGCCCCGCTCTCCCCGGACGGGGTCTCCGCGGCGGCCTCGGGGGCCGTGGGGAACTTCACGGCGGCAATCAACCGGCTGGTGGAGCTCGTCTCCCTCGCTGGGGGCGGGATCCTCGCGCTGGTCTGGGCACGGGTCGCGTTGAGCTGGTTCTCGAACGATATCACGAAGAAGGTCCAGGCGAAGGACCGGGCGCGGGACGCGCTGATCGGAACGCTCCTGTTCACCGCCGCGGTCACGGGTCTCTTCTGGGGATTGGCGCACTGGGTCCTCACCGGCTCGTAAGGGGAGGCGCCCCGTGTTCGGCATCGACTGGTCGAGCCTCCTTCAGGCGATCCTCTTCGCCCTCTTCGCCGACCTGACCGCGATCGTCGCCGCCATCATCGGCCCGACCTACGACAACCTGCTCGTCCCTTCCCTCTCGCCGAATGCCCTCTACCCTTCGCCGTTCGGTTCGGGAACCGACCCCACGAACTACCTCGCGGCGGCGACCCACTTCTCGACATTCGTCCTAGCGAATGTGGTCGACCCTTCGGCGACCCTGTTCGCGCTGGCGGTCGCGCTCGCGTACCTGTCGAAGGCAGTGCTGGCCCGGTGGGCCCAGATGCTGGACGGGCTCCTGCCCCGCCTCGTCGTCGCAGTCGTGGCGGCGAACTTCACCGTCCCGATCGCGGGCATCGTCCTCGGTCTCGGGAGCGCCCTCTACCCCGTCCTCGCCGGATGGGATGGGGGTGCCTGGCAGCACTGGACGAACCTCGCCGGTTTCGCCGAGGTTCGGTTCTCCTGGGACAACGGGGCGCTCGCGTTCATCCTCTCGATCGTCGAGTTCGTCCTCGTCTTCTCCCTCGTCCTCGCGGTCGGGGTACGCGACGCGGTTCTCGCGGTCCTGATCGTCGTCCTGCCGCTCGTCACACTGTTCTGGCCGCTCCGGCCGTTCTCCCCGCTCGCCCGGCGCGCCTGGCTCCTCTTCGCAGAGCTCGCGTTCCTTCCGTGCGTCCTTGTCATCCCGCTCGAGCTCGCCGTGGGGAGCCCGAACCCGGTCCTCCTCATCGGGTACCTCGGGGCGGCCCTCGCTTCCCCCTTCCTACTCTCCCTCGCGGGGACGCAGCTGGTCGCCTTCGGCTTTCCCGGGGCCGCCGGGGCGGTGCAGAGCGGTGCCGCGCGCGGCGTCTCGACCTCCCCGGCCGCCGCGACGGCGCACCTTCAGCCGATCGCCTCGGGACTGAAGTCCACTGGGGACGCCGGCCGCGCGTTCTCGGGTGCGGTGCGGGTCGCGGGAACCGCCGCGGCCCCGGCCGCCGCTCCGCTCGCGGCTGCCGAACTGATCGGCCACGGAACGCTCCGCCTCCTGCGCCATCTTCCCGGGACTCAGCACCGGGGCTCGGAATCGGGAGCGGATGGTTGGCGTCCGATCCGAGGAGGAGGCTCGCGATGAGATGGCCCGCTCCGAGGACGACGTCCTGCAAATCCCCCTGCCCGAACGGGTCGACCGTCGGCTCCGCCTGGGTCCGTTCCCGTCCGCCCGGGATGCGCTCAAGTTCCTGTGCTATGCCACCACCGGGGCCCTCCTCGCTCCGCTCGTCAGCGTCCCCTTGGGGGTCGCGGTCGGAGCGGCCGGGTTCGCGGCGGCCGTCTGGCGACCCGACGGGCAGGCGTGGGACGAGCGGGTGTTCGTCGCGCTCCGATGGAAATGGCGGTCTGGCAGGCGGGCGGTTTCCGTGACCGCCCGCCCGGGTCGGCCGCTCCTTCGCCAGGGCCTCCTTGAGCTCGACGCGGGTCACTATGTGGCGGTGGTGCGGTCGGCAGGGAGCCCGATCGCCTACCTACCTCCCGCCGAGCTCTCCCGTCGGTTCGCCCAGTTCCAAGACCTCTTGCGTGCGATCGACGAACACTTCGTGTTCCTCTCCACCGGGGTGGCGATCCATGCGGCTCCTCTTGTGCCGGGCCAGGCCCCGACGGCCGGACCGGAGTCGGCCGCGCGAGCCGGGTACGCCGAGCTGGTCCGGCTTCTCCTCAAGCGGCGACTCGGCCGCCGGGTCTACGTCGCGCTCGGAACGGTCGAGGCCAAGCCGGAGGCGATCGCACGACTTGAGGGTCGGGTCGCCTCTCTCCTGGAGCGGCTGAGCGACCTCGGACTCAAACCGGTTCGCCTCAGGGACCGAGCACTCCACGAGGCAGCCCGTCGGTTTGGGTGGGTCGAAAGCCCGGAGGTATCATGACCGGCCGGGAGCCGTGGCCGCCGATGGCCGAGTTCGACGTCCTCGGAACGGCCGTCGTCTGCGCGGTCATCGCAGGGGCCCTCTCCCTCCTAGCCCCGTTCCTCTTCGCGCTGACAGCCACGCTGGTCGCTCTCGCGCTCGCCGGATGGTGCTCGGGCCTCGGACGTACAGGGAACCCGGTCCGGGCGCTCGGTCGTCCCTACCGCATCCTTGCCGTATCGGTCCTCGTCCTCGCGACCGTTCTAGCGCTCGCATCGCCGTGGTCGATCGGAGCCTTTCGCGGCCTCGTTCTCGGCCTAGGAACCGTTCCGCTCTGGTGGTTCGACCGGCATCGACCGGCGGGAAGGGGACGGGGAGGAGAGTCCTGACGCCCAGCGGCCGTTCGCGGACCGAAGAGGAAGCGTCGACCTGGCTACGAACGGGTCTCAAGTACCGCGGTCCCGCTCTCGTGCACCAGTTTCCTCCGGAGGTCCCGTTCGGCTTCCTCGGCCGGGTCGTCCCGACGACCGAGGACGTCGAGCTCTTGGTGGAGGCGCACCGGATCCCGCCCGCGCACGCGCTCGAGATCCTCCACGGGGCCCGGGCTGTAGCTGAGGCGGAGCTCACGAGCGGAGGGAACGGCGGAGACCTCGCCGAGCTCGAGGTGGAGCGCCTCTCGGCTGAGGAGCTCGGTCGGGCGGTGGCACGTCGCAACCAGGAGCTCTGGAAGGTCGGGCTTCGCTTCGTGGCGGTCGCCTCGTCGCGGGCCGGGGTCGACGCCCGGCGGGCCCGGCTCATCGAGCGTCTCGCGACCTTCGGATTCCGCATGGGGGTTCCTCGATACCTTGTCCGCGAGGCCCTCCGACCGCCGGACCTCACCCCCCTCACCCCCCGCCCTCGAGGCTACTGGCAGACCCTACCGACCAACGGGCTCGCCGCCCTCTACCCGTTCGGGGACGAGACGGTGCTCGAAGAGCGCGGGATCCTGGTCGGACTTTCGCTCGCCGACGCGAGTCCGGTCTTCCTCGACCGGTGGTCTCACGCGAGCCACTCCTGGGGGGTCTTCGGGACGACCGGATCCGGCAAGTCGTTCGCCGCGGCTCTCTTTGCCCTGCGTACCCGCTGGCTCCGTCCCGACGTCGACCTTCTCGTCCTCGACCCTCTCGGAGAGTTCGGCGCCCTCGTCGCGTCGCTCGGAGGGACGACCGTCCGCCTCGCCGAGGGGGACGGAGGGCGGCTCAATCCGCTCGACCCCGTGACAACGGCCGGGGACCGTCGGGAGAAGGCCGCGCGGGTCGCAGCGATGCTGCGGGCCCTCTTCCCGAGCCTTCGCGACGAGGAGGCGGCGGCCCTCGACTCCGCGGTGAGCCGTCTCTACGCGGAGGGGCCCGAGGTTCCCACGTTCGAGGACCTCTACCGGGCCGTCGGTCCGTCCGACCCCGAGCGACGGCGTCTCCTCACCCTGCTCGACGTCTTCCGCTCGGGGTCGTTGCGGTCGCTCTCGGGACCGACGACCATCTCCCTCGGGGACGGCCCGGTCTCGGTCGATTTCCGGGGCGTCGCCGAGGAGGAGCTTCCGTTCCATCTCGCCTACGTGCTCGACTGGGCGTACGGCCGGCTTCGCCGGCGCCCCGGTCCAAAGCTGCTTCTCATCGACGAGGCGCACCTTTTGGCACGCCACCTCGCGACGGCGGAGTTCCTCGACCGGGTTGTCCGTCACCTTCGTCATTTCGACGCCGGGATCCTCCTCCTGAGCCAGAATCCGGACGACTTCCTCGGCCACCCGAGCGGCCGGTCGCTCCTTCGGAACCTCTACGCGACGCTCTTCCTCCGGCTTCCCGAGGTCTCGGCCCCGACCCGGGAGTTCTTCGGGCTCACGGGACCCGAGGCCGCGTGGTTGCCGAAGGCACGCCTCCCCCGGGACGCGGGGTACTCGGAGTCTCTCTGGCGGGTCGGCGCCCTCCACCTGCCGCTCGCGATCGTCGCCTCGACACCCGAGTACGAATTCCTTCAGGCGACGCTCGGCCGGGACCCTCCCCCGAGGGGGTGAACCGTTGCCGATAGAGGGCGAGGTTTATACGGGACGGCCGGCCCGACCGGGGCCGTGGGCGACGACGCCACGGTCGACGGCCCGGCTCGGCGACGGGCTAGCTGGAGCCTGAAGACGATCGTCGAGGACGTCGCGGGTCGCCCGATCAGCGAGCTCCAGGACCCGGGGCGACCGGTCCATCCCTACCTCCGCGGCAAGGTTCCCGACCCACCGGACCTTCCGGCCGAAGAGGGGACGGAAGAGACGCCATACGACCCGATCGCGCACCTGTTTCCGCCGCTCATCGGGCCGACCGGCCGCGCGTTCCATGGGGCCGAGCACGAGCACGACCGGGAGAC
>JASHTB010000006.1 GCA_030040775.1 Thermoplasmata archaeon
GGGGAAAGGCACGTCGCTCGCGCGGGCCGCCGCTATCGCCGGGGGCGCCGGTTCCGCCGGAACCCCCGTGGTGTCGTGGCGGTCATCGGCACGCTCCTTGCCTTGCTCGTGTTCTTCGCGCTGTTCGGCATCTTCCTGACGCAGTACGTGCCGCTGTGGATGACCGACAACGAGGCCCAGTTCACGAGCCAGGCCGTCACCTCGTTCGCGAACTTCAAGGAGGCCGTCGACTCGCAGTACGTGCTCGGGGGGCCGCAATCGCTCGGCACCGCGTTCACGATCAGCTCCCAGGGGGTGCCGCTCCTCGCCCAACCCACCGAGGGGACGCTCGCCTTCATCCCCTCGACCTGCCCCGGGGGCTTCTACGCGAAAGGCACCTCGGGGGCGTCCGCGTCCAACTACGGACAGCCGGTCAGCCCGAGCTACTGCGTCTTCGAGAACGTCACGCTGAACTACGGTCCGGGTTCCACGGTCTCCTCCCCGAACTACTACTCGCAGCATCTTCCGAGCGGCGTCCTGGAGATGGCCCTTCCGAACCGGTACTACACAGGTCAGACCCTCTACTTCGAGGACGACGCCCTCGTCCAGAGCCAGGGCGGCATCCAGCAGGTCCTCGCGCTGCCGCCCCCGTTCAACGTGACGACGGTGGGCACCAACACGACGGTCGTCACGAGCTTCCTGCAGCTCTACGGCAACGCATCCACCGTCATCGGCCAGGGCTCTGAGCAGGTCTTCAGCCATCTGCGCTACACCCAGACCGTGAGCTCGGACGGCGAACTGCAGAGCTCCGGTTCGCTCCTCCCGCTCACCGTCACCTACGAGATCGGGACGCAGTACCCCTGCGCCTGGCAGACGTACCTCTGGAACCAGATGAACGTCAGCGGGTTACCGCTCTTCATCCACGGGGCCACGAAGCCGTCCGTTTACTACAATTTCTCGAACCCCACCACGCCCGGCTCCTCGACCACGGCGCCCACCGCGACGATTCCCGTCCCCCAGTTGACCGCCTGTAAGGCGTCGAGCGGGGGCACGACCGTTCTCTCGCTGACGATCACCAACGCCGACTATGCCACCGTTTTCTACGCGGGCGCTCAGGTCGTCGTGGGCGTCGGAGGGACGTAAGACCATGGCGACGACCCCCGTTCGAGTGAAGGTGGCCCGCTCTCGCGCGTCGGGAGGTTCAACCGCTCCGCTCCCGACGCAGCCGGTGCTGGAGGCGCCGACCGACGTACCGGGGACGTTCATCACCGCGATGCCGCCCCTCCCCGAGCCCACGATGAAGGAGCTCGAGGTCCGCGCGGTCAACCCGCCCTACTCGTACTCCCGGGTCACCTACAACGACCGGAACAAGGAGTACCTCTACGAGGTGATCGAGCCCCAGCTCACCGCCCACGAAAAGCAGCTGGTCGACCACCTGAAGGCGACCCTGACCCGGATCGTCAGCGCCGACATCGGCAACCTCTCCACGGCGGACAAACGCGCGTACCTGCGCGGCGAGTCGCAGGAGTACTTCCGCAGCCGGGGGATCGCCCTCGGGCCGCTCTCGATGGAGCGGATCATCTACTACGTGCTGCGCGACTTCGTCGG
This sequence comes from Thermoplasmata archaeon, assembly GCA_030040775.1. Lineage (GTDB taxonomy): Archaea > Thermoplasmatota > Thermoplasmata > Lutacidiplasmatales > UBA184 > Lutacidiplasma. Next base: position 1,588 of record JASHTB010000006.1, read on the forward strand.
GTACGGCCCCATCGACGCCCTCGTCTTCGACACGGACGTCGAGGACATCTCGTGCGACGGGGTCGGTGTCCCTCTGTTCATCTTCCACGGGAAGTTCGAGTCGGTGAAGACGGACGTCGTGTTCGACGACGAGGACTCGCTGAACTCGTTCATCATCATGCTCGGGCAGCGGTGCTCGAAGGCGGTGAGCGTCTCCTCCCCGATCCTGGACGGGACGACCCCCGAAGGCCACCGGGTCCAGGCGACGTACTCTCGCGAGGTCACGACGCGCGGGGCGAGCTTCACGATCCGCCGGTTCAAGGAGCGACCGTTCACGCCGGTCGACCTCGTGGTGATGGGCACGGCGAGCGAGGAGATGGTCGCGTACTTCTGGCTCGCGGCCGAGCAGGGAGAATCGGTGATCGTCTGCGGCGGGCCGGCGGCCGGCAAGACGAGCACGCTCAACGCCATCGCGCTGTTCATCCCACCGACCGCCAAGGTCGTGTCGATCGAGGACACCCGGGAAGTGAACCTGCCGCACGAGAACTGGATCCCCGGCGCGACCCGGAGCGGGACCGGCGACCGGGGCCCGGACGGCAAGGCCGCCGGCGAGGTCGACATGTTCGACCTCGTGCGCGCCTCCCTCCGCCAGCGGCCGAACTACATCATCGTCGGCGAGGTGCGCGGTCGCGAGACCTACACGATGTTCCAGGCGATGGCGACCGGCCACACGACCTATTCGACCATGCACGCGGACAGCGTGAAATCGATGGTCAACCGTCTCGAGAACCCTCCGATCAACACGCCCCGCATCCTGCTCTCCGCGCTCAACAACGTCATCATCGAGATCCAGGCCCGGACCGAGAAGGGGGTCGTCCGACGCTTGAAGCAGGTCCTCGAGATCGTCGGGTTCGAGCCCGAGACGAACGAGCTCATCACGAACACCGTCTACGAGTGGGACCCGGCGAGCGACAAGTTCGTCTTCAAGGGCCACTCGTTCCTCTTCGACAAGATCATGGACCTCAAGAACTACGGGCCGGACGAGATGGACGCGGAGTTCCAGCGCCGCACCCAGGTCATCCGCTACCTCGTGGAGCACAAGATCACCGACTACCGCCAGCTCTGGCGCGTGATCGCCCAGTACTACAAGGACCCGAGCGAAGTGATGGGCCGGATCCAGTCCGCCAGCCGGCGGGCGGCCCCACCGGCGGCGCCGCCCGCGCCCGCGGGACGGTGACACCCATGCCGGCCACTCCCACCGTCACGGTCCCCGGAACCCCTGCGAGCCCGGCCGGCGGCTCCGTCCGCTCGGTCCGCATGAAGCGGGGCGAGCATCCGACGCACACCGGTCTCACCTCGTTCCAGCGCTGGGCGTGGCGGATGTTCCGCCAGCGCGTCCTCGCAAAGCCCCCCGACCCGCTCCTAGAAGAGAACCTCATCAAGGCCCACATGCGGGTGCGCGCCGACGAATACATGGCGACCGTCTACGCCACGACGATGGTCGTCGCGATCGCGACCGTGGTCGCCGGCGCCGCCGTCGGCGTTCTGTTCTGGCTCTCGGGCGCCCTCCTCCTCGGCGTCGTCATCGGGGTCCTCCTTCCCGTCCTGTGCCCGGTCGGCGCGTTCTTCGTCCTTCAGAGCAACCCCGGCTCGAAAGCCAAGGAGCGGGGTCGAAAGATCGACCGGAAGATCAGCCCCGCGATGAGCTTCGTCTCGGCGATGAGCTCGGCGGACGTGAACACCGACCAGATCTTCAAGGAGCTCGGCCGCCAGAAGATCTACGGGGAGGTCGCCGAGGAGGCGGCCTGGATCACGCGGGACACCGAGCTCCTCGGGGTCGACATCCTGACGGCGATTCGGAACGGCGCGCAGCGCAGCCCGTCGAAGCGGTTCCAGGACTTCCTGCAGGGCGTCGTCACGACCGCGACGAGCGGCGGCCAGCTCAAGCCGTACTTCCTGCTGAAGGCCGAGCAGTACGAGCGGGAGAACAAGCTCGAGCAGCTCCAGCGCGTGGAGACGATGGGCCTCATGGCCGAGACGTTCGTCACGGTCGTGGTCGCCTTCCCCCTCTTCCTGGTCATCATCATCGCGATCTTCGCGGTCATCGGAGGCGGGGGCCAGTTCATGATCGACCTCCTCTGGGGGATCGTCGGCGCGATGATCCCCCTCGCGCAGTTCGGGTTCATCTTCTTCATGTACTCGATCGCGCAGGAGATGGTGTAGATGGCGACCGCGAGCGCTCCGGCCTCGGTCCGGAAGGTCCGGTCCCTGGGCAAGACCATCACGGCGAAGGAAGAGGGGATCACCCGGGAGACCGTCCTCCTCATCGTCGGGGCGGCCGTGGCGGCCGTCCTCTGGGTCATCGGGGTCCTCAACTACCTCGGGACGCTCAACATCCCGCTGAGGCCGGGCGAGGCGAGCGGCGCGAACCCCGCGCTCGACTTCCTCGCGCTGGGCCTCATCGTCCTCATGGCGCCCTACGGCGTCGCGATGACCCAGAAGCTGCGTCGGATCGCGAAGATCGAGGAGCGGCTTCCCGACTTCCTAAGGGACGTCGCCGAGGCCGGCCGGTTCGGGATGACGCTCCCGGATGCGATCGTCGTGGCGAGCTCGGGTCGTTACGGCCTGCTCACCGACGAGATCAAGAAGATGGCGAGCCAGCTCGAGTGGGGGGTGCCGGTCGCGACCGCCCTCCGCCTGTTCGAGGAGCGGGTGCCGACCCCGCTCGTGCAGCGCGTCGTCTCCATCGTCACCCGGGCCAACGAGGCAGGCGGGAACGTCGCGGACGTGCTCACGATGGTCGCCCACGACACCCGCGAAGCCCAGCTCGCCGAGCAGGCCCGGAAGATCTCGATGCTGACCTACGTGACGGTCATCTACATCGCGTTCTTCGTCTTCCTCGTCACCATCTACATCATGGCGGCGATCTTCCTGCCGCAGATGATCACCGCCGGGGTGTCGATCGGGGCCAGCGGCCTCGCCGGGGGACCGGTGGCGCTCGCGTACAACTTCGTTCCGATCCTGTTCCTCGCCTTCATGGTCGCGGTCCTCGTGCACGCGGTCGGGGACGGCATCATGGCCGGCATCCTCTACAACGGACGGGTCGCGGACGGGATGGTCTTCGCGACGACGATGGTCGTGACCGGATGGGTCATCATGCGCTACGTCGTCCCGACCCTCAACGTGCCGTAGGAGCGAACGATGGCAGGCGAAGCGATGGCGGGGTCCGAAGGCGCCGAGGAGGAGGAGATCCCCACCCAGCCGGGCGCGCGCCGGCGCTCTTTCTTCTCCCCGTGGCTGCGCATGGGGGCCGCGCTCCGCAAGGGCCGGGTGGAACCCCGACCGGTGAAGCTAGCCCGGCTCGGCGTCTCGGGCCAGGGGAGCGAGGCGGAGGTCACGCCGGTGCCACCCCTCACCGACCCCGGCTTAAAGCAGCTCGACCTCGCCCCGATCCGGCCCGGGCTCTCGTACGTCCGGATCACGTACCACACGACCCGCAACGAGTACCTCTACGAGGTCATCGAGCCGCCGCTCTCTCAGATCGAGCGCGAGCTCGCCGAGCGCCTGCGCGTCCGCCTGGTGGACGACTTCGAGCCTCTCCCCGAGAAGGAGCTCGAGCCCGAGATGCGGCGGCACGAGCTGCGTCGGATGGTCGACGACCTCCTCCACGCGTGGGAGCTCGCGCCGGGCCCGAACACGAAGGGCCGGATCCTCTACTACCTCGAGCGGGACTTCATCGGATACGGGGTGGTCGAGGTCCCGATGACCGACGCCGAGGTCGAGGACATCTCGTGCGACGGCGTCGGGATCCCGCTCTACATCTACCACCGCCGGTACGGCTCGATCCGCTCCAACCTCAAGTTCACGACCGCGAACGAGCTCGACGACTACGT
>JASHTB010000086.1 GCA_030040775.1 Thermoplasmata archaeon
GAGGTAGCGCCAGGGGAACGAGCCGTCCCAGCGATCGTCGAGCCGCTCCAGCTCTCCTCGCAGGCGATCGTACGCCGGGTGGTACAGAAGGGACGGCGGCAGGAACATCGGAAGGGCCCGCACCGCCGTGACCTCGAAGAGGCCGGCGAGGTCGCGTCGAACCTGGGGGGTCGTGTAATCGCGGACCTTCAGCGGAACGCCCCTTACCGAGATCGACCGTCCCGCCCGGAAGCGGTCGAACGCGCGGCCCCAGTGTCCTCGGACGAGCGAAACGCCGACGGCCGAGAGGCACCAGCGGTTCGGTAGGGTGAAGACGAAGTTCGCCCCGGCGCGCGTTAACACTCGAACCGTCGCCGCGACGTCGCGGAGTGACGCCTCGTAGGTCAGGCTGAAATTGGCGTAGGCACCGTCGAACGGAGCCCACGGTAGGTTCGAAAGCTCGCCCGAAAGCTGGGAGAGCCGCCCCCGAAGGGCCCGGACGGCCGACGAGACGTTCTGCTCGCGCGCCCGGTCCCGCGTGAGCTCTACCATGCGGTCGGAAACGTCGATCGCCGCCACCCGAAACCCTCGTTCGGCGAGGAACACCGCATCGGCTCCGGCTCCGCATCCGACCTCGAGGAGCGAAGAGCCTGAGGAAAACGTCGCGAGAAGTTCCCGTCGGTTCGTCTCTCGCATCCAGGCGATGATGGGGTTCTCTCGAACCTTGGCTTCTATCTCGCCCCCCACCCGGTTGAAGGCGGTGCGGGGGGACTCCTCGTCGTACGCCATCCGCCGTACCGAAGGTAGCCCAAGGGTCGCTTAGCCTCCTCCGAGAACCTCTCCTGAGCGGAGGCGCCACGACAGACCTCTATCGATCGGCCGACAGTCCGCGGCCGGCCCGTGTCGAGGCCGAGGCCGCCGGGGAATTCGCCGGTTCCGCCAAGCGACGCAACGATTCGAATCGCTGGGATGAGTAGACTAGCCGGCGGAGCTCCGTTTGCGTTCGAAAGAGGTCTTCCGTGCGACCCTGGCTCCGAAGCGCACGATTGCGCACCAGACCGGCAAGGTGGAGGTAGGCCGCGACCACCGGGAAAAGCACCGCGTTCGCGAGCGCGACGGTCGCGGGAGCTCGGGACGACTCGAGCGGACTCCCCTCCTGGGCCCGGTCCGCGTACAGCCGGGGAAGCTCCGCTGCCATCCACCGCGCGGCCCCCAACAGACGCTGATAGTACTCTCGACCGAGGATCGGCTGGGCCGTTAGAGCTTCCCTTGCGAACACGAACCCTTGGCCCTCCCGAAACTGCACGGGAGCCTGCCGGTCGTCCATCACGAAGTTGAGGCAGACCCGTGGCGGGTCCGACGGGAGCCGGTTCCGGCCCCGCCGGCGGAGGAAGAGGTAGGCACAGGCAAGGAAGAGCCAGAGTGCGCCGGTTCGGGTGACGACGAACAGGTCGATGTCGTCCCCCTCGTCCGGCTCTCCGTAGGCGACCGAACCGGAGACGGCCGCGCACCGAAGCCACGGACGCGCGAACGCGAGGTCCCGCTCGAAGAGCGAACGGCCGATCTCGAGATACCGGCCGCCGCGGTCGCGCCGTGCGGAAAGGTCTCTCGATCGCCCGCCGCACGAGAAGACGCGCCCGTCCTCGAGCCGGCCCACTTCCGAGTGCGCCTCCACCCAGGTTCGGACTTCGGCCGCCGTAGCGGGAGCTCCCGGCGGTAGGAGATTCGCGAGCTCTTCGAGAGGAACCCCCGTATCGAAACGCGACGCGGCTTCGACGAGCGTGTGGACCCGGCGACCCAGGGGCGTTTCCTGGGTGCCACCGAGGTGGCTCGATACGGTCGGGGCCGTGCCCTCGTGTCGTTTGTACGGTTCCCCCGCAGGCTCGATCCGGGCCCACCGGACGTGGTCTCTCGCCGGAGGGAGGCGGTCCCAGAGCGCGAGACCGCGGGAAACGACCTCTCCTACGGCGATGCGGGCCAGGTCGCGCACCCCTCGGGGACGCCCGGCCATGTGGCCCACGATCGTTGCGGTCTTCCTCGGCTCCCGCCAAAAGTACCGCGGCAACGTGTCCGGGGGAGCACCGAGCAGAGCCGTCACCTGCGCGTTTCCGACGTGGATGCGCCTCCGCTGGCGGACGTGCTGCGCGAACGAGCGGGGCACCGCGATCTCGACCCGAGCTTCGGGGGCATACCAGCACCCCCCGCCTCGCTGGCCGAGCCAGACCCCGAGATACGAGCCGTCGTTGATGACTCCGGGAGGGGGGGCGGGAAACTCCGGTCCGCTGAGGAGGAGGAGCTCGTCGCACAGGTGACTACCTTGGCCTCCCGTGAGAAGTTCGAGGTGGTACCGGTGGTGGAGCTCCCACATCCAGCGTAGCGTGTCGGACCATGGGCCTCGGGCGGAGCGGGCGACGATCGGTCGGCCCATCACCGCGAAAGGACTCGCGCGCCCGGAGGCACCGCGCAACAGTGCGGCAACGGCGTCCGGTTCCGCGACCGCATCGGCGTTCAGGAGCACAAGGCCCGCCCCCCGAGCCCGCTGCGCGACCAGACCAAGGGCCGCGGCCTTGCCCCGACGCTCGGCCTCCACTAGGAGCCCGACCCGCGCGTCTTCGCGCTCGAGCTGTACCGCGACGTCGACGGTGTGGTCCGTGCATCCGCTCGCCACGACCCAGATCCGTTCCCATGTCACCCCGACCGGAAGGCGCTGGCCCAGGAGCGAGCGGACGGCCCCTTCGAGGTTTCGCTCCTCATTATGCGCCACCACTCCGCCCGAAACCCTCCGGAACCGCGTCGAGGTCTCTCGGTCGGAGGAAGCGGGGTCGGTCGGGCCGAGTGGGTCTCCCGCGGACATCGCCCTTCCTCGACCTCCGCGCCCCGCGGTCTGCGCTCGCCTACCCGCCCTTGGGCCGAGCGAGGCTCGGCAGCTCGCCGGGAGCTCTCCCCGAGCAGGCCGACGCAATAGCTCGGGCCGATGGGCGCTTCATAGGAAGTCCGAGGGCCTGAGTGGGCGACGGCGCCACTCCGCGGCGGGCGGGTTTCTCCCCCCGACGATGGCGAGGCCGGGCTCACCCGCCCCGTCGAGCGACGAGAGGCTCGCCGGAGCCGGTCCAAGGAGCTCCGCAGCGTCCCGGGCGCCTATCCCGACCGAGCGCTTGTCCATCTCCGTCGCGATCACCCTCTCTCTTCGTTCGCGAAAATGAGAGCCGAAGGCCGGGCGCGCACCCTCCGGACGAACAGTGCGAGGACGAGACTTGCGACCGCCGCTGCTGCGCCCACCGCGATGATCTCACTCAGGGGAACTCCCGCGATCGCCGCCGGCAGGACAACCGCCACCTGCGCGGTGAACGCCAGGGTCCGGAATGAGCCGGCATTCGCACCGAACGTCACCGCAACCGTCGCGAGCGAGGAGGAGAGTATGAGGGCGGGGGTCGCGCTGACGGGCACGGGCGCGCCCGCAACCGGCTGCGCGGTCGCGTTCGGTCCGAACCCCATCTCTTCGAGGTCCTTTCCGGTGGCATTCGACGTGCTCGCCAGGAGCCAACCGGCGAGCGAGGAACGGTGGAGGTGTTCAGACGCCGGGTTGGTCGGGCTCGCCGAGAACAGTGTCTCGAGGTGGTCGCCCGACTCCTGCCACGTCCAGTTGGCAACGGAAAGGTTCACCCAGACCCACGCGGGGTCGCCGGCAGGGGAGCCGGCGTAGGCCGGGAGCACGAAGTCGACACGAAGTTCGACCGACCCGAGGACGACGGCTGGGGCCGAAGGGGAGACGATCGAGACCTCGGTGGAGTAAGCCAGGTCGTAGGCGTCCTCCCCCGAGAGGTTCGCTTGGGTCCATTCGGCGGCGGAGAAGTTGGCCACCGCAGCGACGGTCCCGTTTGGGTGCAACTCTTCCATCCCGGTGAGCCAAGTGGTCAGTCCCGTGCCGACCAGGCCGAACGCCGAGACGTTCACGGCCGGTTGGCCGGCCGCGAACTGGCAGAGTACGATTCCGTTCCCCCAGGAGAGTGGGTCGGGGTACCAGGAACTTCCGGCGGAAACCCCCGGGGCGAGCGCGATCGCGAGGAGGAGAGCGGCTAGGGCCGGCGCGCTGGCCGAAGGGGCCCTCCTTTGACCGACCCGAGGGCGGGAGAGGTCCGGCAGATACGACCGCATCGCTCCCCAAGTAGCCGGAGATGGTCACTCTCTTTTTGGTCCAACGGCAGAAGCGATTGGTCCAAACTCGAGAATTGTCAGGGTCGGAACAGCTCCGACCAGGTCTCGAGGAGACCCTCGACCCACCGGTCGGAGAGGCTCTCGCGGTACGTCGTAAGGAGGCGAATCACGCGGGCCGGGTCCACCACCGTGAAGGTCCGCATTCGTCCGCGATGCCCTGTCTCGAGCATCCCGTTCTCGAGCAGACGGCCCAAGTGGACCGACAATCGTCCTGCGCTCAAACCGGTCCGCTCGGAAAGGTCCGGGACCGTCGCGCCGGGCACCTCGAGAAGCGCGACCAGGAGGTGCCTCGCTGAGACCGAGCGCACGAACCGGAGCAGCCGGCGGTCTGACAGGGGGACCGAAGCGATGAAGTAGTGGTCCTGATGGGCAGCGCGCTCACGGTGGAGGAGGCCCGCGTCGGTCAGCCGATCGAGGTGGTAGACGGTTTCTCCCCAGCCGGTGCCGGCGACTCGTTGCACCTCTCGTGCGCCGATTCCCGGGCGGCTTCGGACAGCGTCGTAGAGCAAGCGGCGCGTGGAGAGCGTGAGGAGGTCCTCTTCCATCGCTCACGCCGAACGCGGCCAGAGCGTGCTCACGAGGAACAATACGGCGACGAGGAGCAGCAGGAGAAGGACGGGGAGCTGGACGACCGACCAGGAAGGGGGCGAGACCGGGAGCTCGCCCCACGTCCAGACGGCGCCAAGGACGGCCATCACCCCGTTCGCCGCGGACACGGCGAGAAACCGTCTCTCTCCCGAGCGATAACTGGCCAACCCCGCGAGCGCGGCGTTGATACTCGAGACCCCTACGATCAGGACCGTCACGAAGAGGTCGGGAAGGGTCACGGTCGACGGCGAGGTGGTCCCGACGGTTTAACTGATTGGTTCAAAGGCGAAAGGAGCAGCCGAGAGGGAGAGGAGCGGCCGTGGGTCCAACTTCAGGCGTTCTCCTCAGAGGCAAACTTTCGCCCAACGCGCCCGCCGGCCTCCTCCCTACTCCGCGGGCGTTGATAGTAAGATGGAGGTGGTTCATGGTGCACCGCCAGGTCTCCTGCTGAAACCGGAGGATGTTCTTGTCGACCGAAACTACAAGCGAGAAACCCTCTGAGGTTCGGTCTCCCGATAAGGGAATCCGCGGTCCCGGCGTCGTGTTCACTCTTGGCTACCAGCGTCGCCGCCTCGAGGAAGTCCTCGATATCGTCCGACAGATTGGGGTCGAGCAGGTGGTGGACGTACGCGAAAACGCCCGGAGTCGGAAGCCGGGATTCTCTTCTTCTGAGCTACGGGCAGCCCTCGCGACGGCGGGCGTCGGATACACGCACCTTCCCGAGCTCGGCTGCCCGAGCGTCGCTCGGCACGAACTTTGGCACGGAGGTGGGGCGGAAACGTTTTTGGAAGATTACCGTCGGCAACTGTTGGCCCGTCCGGGGGTCCTAGAGGATCTGGTCGAGCGGATTCTCCCGGTCCGCACGCTCCTGCTCTGTCTGGAGCGCGACCCGGCCCGGTGCCACCGCGCCGTTCTGGGGGAGGAGCTCCGCGCTCGCGGATTCTCCACGCGAGACCTGTGAGGGCAAGTCCTCTGGGGACCGGCCGGACCTGGCAGGTGGGTCCCTCTCAGAGGCACCTCCTCAAGCTACGAGGAAGGGCGAGTCCCAGGCCGCGGGGAACCAGTCGACGCGGCTCCCTGTCTCGATCGCGCATGCCGAGGTCGGTTTCGTCGGCGGCTTAGCGTCGCTGATCGCACTCGTTCAGCACGTGGGCGAGACGCTCACGCCAACCCGCTCCGAAGTTCGACGCGATCTCCACCTGATCAGCCAGCTCCGGGCGGTCATGCGCCCGTAGCCAAGTAGATAGCGCTCCCAACGCCGCTGGGTTCTGTGCGACTTCCTCGGCGAAGGTCAGCGGCAGCTCGCCCGCGACGGCGCGGGCTTTGGACGCTTCGCGGAGCAACCTCGAGAGATGCTGCGACTTGAGGAAGTCCTCCAGGGCGGACGTGTTCTCTGAGAAGGACCCATGACGGCCTACAGCTTAATTGTCGTGATGGGAGGGTCTCCCGCCCGGGAGGTGTCCTGGGGGGGTCTCCGGGGCCGCGGGTCGGGGTCCTGCCGCGAGCGGTCCCTGGAAGGACCCGACGTCCCACTCCGACAGGGTTGACCCCCGAGACAGGTCGACGGAGGGAGTAGTCCGAGACAGCGCTGAAATAGGCCGACCCCGCTCGACACGCGCGGCCCTGGAAGCCGCACGATGGCAGCTTGGTTCAACGCGGTCACCTGGGGGGTCTTCGCCGCGCTCGCCGCCGGAAACTTCGCGGTGCTGCTCTACGCGACCGACACCCGCGCCGGTAGATGGCTGCGGCCTCGCGTCCTTCGCGCGCTCCATCGAATCTCGGGACGGTCCGATCTCGATTGGCTCGACTGGCAGCCGGTGACGGTCGTCGCACTCGTCGCGTTCGCAGCCGTGAGCGCCTACGGAATCGTCAGCGGCCAGTACGGTTGCCACCCGCCGGGGGTCAGCGACCCGATCGGCGTGCTCAACTCGGGAAAGGCCCTGTGGGCCGGGACCAATCCGTTCACCGTCCCGGATTGCGGCGGGCACCTCGAGGTCCCATACGGCCTCGCGGCCGTGCTGATCGATGCGATCGGGAGCCTCGGAGGGCTCCCGGGGATCTACGTCGTGTGGGGGCTCATCGCGTTCTCTCTCCTCCCGCTGACCTGGTTCCTGGGAGGAGACGATCGTCGCCAGGTCCTCCTTTTCGTCGGGACCTCGGCGCTCGTCGTTCCCCTCATCTCCTCCCAGATCGACGGGGCGACCAACGCGATCGTCCCCGTCACCGTCCTACTCTCCCTTTACCTCGCGCAGCGTCGGGAGCTGCTCGCGTCGGCCGTCGGCGGATTCCTCTCGACCGCTCGGTTCCCGAACCTCTTCCCGATCCTGGGGGCGACGGGGTCGAACCGTCGGTATCGGTACCTCGCGTTCGGGGTCGCCCTTTCGGTCTTCGCCGGTCTCACGGCGCTCAGCTACCTTGCCTGGAAAGGGGATTTCCTCGGGCCGGTCCTTCTCAACCAGATCGGACGCCGCTCGTTCTCGCTCAACCTCTACGGAGTCTTCCTCCTGGCGAACGCCCTGCCCGCGTCGGTTCCCCTGGAGGTCGTCGAAGCGGCCCTGACCGTCGCGCTCGTGCTGGCCGTCTTCTTCCTCGCGAAGTCCCCGGTCGGCGCGGCCGCAATCGTTCTGACGGGGTTCGCGCTCCTGACCCCGTTCCTTTCGTTCAACATCCTCGTCTACCTCGTTCCGGTCGCGCTCGTCGGGGTGCGGGCCCGCTGGTGGCTCTGGTCGGTCGCGTTCGTCGGGTCGCTCAACTACGACCTCGCGTACAACGTCTGGTTTCTGGACGACGGCGTGGCGTGGCCGAGCGCGGTGATGGACGGCGTGCTGACGGCCCTCTTGGTCTGCCTATTCGTCGAGCTCTGGCGAGGGGAACTTAGGTCGAACGCGCGGCGCGGCCCCCTCGAGACCTAACGACGCGTTGCACGCCGGGCGGGAAGGTCGAGCCGCATCTCGTTTCCGTCCTGGAAGCCGAGACGCTCGTACACCGGGCGCCCCTTTTTCGATGCGTGCAGGAAGATCCGGCGGTACCCTCGTTGCACGGCCCATCGAACCATCGCCTCTACGAGGGACGACGCGACGCCCCGGCCCCGATATCGGGGCTCGGTGTACATCGACATGATGTAGGGCATGCTGAGCCGGGCGA
>JASHTB010000087.1 GCA_030040775.1 Thermoplasmata archaeon
CAGGTCTCCCGGAGCCTCGCCGTGGCGAACCTGCACGCCGCGCCCGGCCTCGGTAACTCGGTCGCTTTCATCGATTCGGCCCGCAGAAACCATTCACCAGTTCTCGTCACCGTCGGCCAGCAGGACCTGCGGCACCTCGACCAGGCCCCGCTCCTCTCGGGGGACTTCGAATCGATGACCCACGGTGTCGTCAAGCAGTTTCACGAAGTGCGTCGGCCCGAAGAGCTCGCCGCGTCCCTGGAAGCCGCGGTCCGTAGCGCGCTCTCTCCGCCCATGGGCCCGGTGCTCCTCAGCCTGCCGATGAACGTCATGGAACAGGAAGCCGGCGGGCCCGACCTCTCCTCGGAGACAACCGTCTCGCTGCCAGAGGACCCGGGCCCGCTCGTGGGCCGGATGCGGTCGGCGACGAACCCTGCCCTGGTCGTGGGTTACGAGGTCGACGTCTACGACGCGTTCGCCGAGGTCAGCGAGCTCGCACGAGCCCTCGCGGCCCCGGTCTACGCCGAGCCCATCTGCTCCCGGGCCCCGGTTCCGGAAGGTCTCGCGAACTTCGTGAGCGACCTCCTCCCTCAGAGCGCCGCGATCGCGTCCGTGCTGGGCGCCCACGACCTCGTCGTCCTGCTCGGGGCGGACCTCACGCTGTATCCGTACAGCCCCTCGCCGACGATACCCGCCAGCCGCCTCGCGTACGTCGGGTCCGACCCCTCGGTCGCGAAGAAACTCGGCTGCGACCACGCTCTCGGAAATCTGAAGGGGCTGTTGCGAGAGATCCTCGCTTCCCTTCCCCCTTCGAATCGCACCTTCCGGCGAGCGCCCGATTTCGCCCGCGCCAACCGCGTGGCCCGCGCGGCCGTCCGGATGGGAGGGGAGTACGTGGTGGATGCCGTACGTCGAGTGTTCAGCGGCTACACGGTCGTCGACGAATCCGTCTCGCTGATCCCCACCATGAAGGCGGTCGGCTTCTACCGAGGGAAGGACAGCTACTTCTCCTCCCGCAGCCAACAGTTGGGCTGGGGGCTGGCCGCCGCGATCGGGATAACGCTCCGAATTCCGAAGACCGTCCTGGTCGTTGGGGACGGGGCGCTCCAGTACTCGATCCCAGCCCTCTGGACGCTCGCACGGTATCGCATCCCGACCAAGGTGGTGGTCGTGAACAACGGCGGGTACAGCATCCTGAAGAGTTACTCGAAGGCGAACCACCCTCCCCTCGCCGGGGCGGATTTCCTCGAGGTACCCGGTCTCAATGTCGAGGAGATCGCAGGCGGATACGGCGTCGAGTCGGCGACCGTCGAGAGTCCTCACCGACTGGACGCGGCGCTGTCGAAGCTGCGCGACCAGGACGGACCGGGGCTCCTCAACGTGGAGATCGACCGGACGATTCCGGACCTCTTCTCGTGACCGAAGCGTCGTACCGGCGAGCGACCGCGCGAACGTCGGGAGGTCTACCCCTTCGTGGAGTCTGGCTCCTCGACCCCTTTACGGACCAGGGTGCGGTCGACGTCCTTCAGCGTCGCACGTCCTGAGAGCGCGAGAGCCGTTGCGATCTCGGTGTTGAGGAGCGAGAAGTACTGCGCTACCCCCTCCCCTCCGCCGACAGCGAGGGCCCAGAACACCGGACGGCCGACTCCGACCGCTCTGGCGCCGAGGGCGAGCGCGACCAGGACGTCCGATCCGCGACGCACCCCCCCGTCGAGATAGACCTCGGCGCGGGAGCCGACCGCCTGAGCAACCTGGGGCAGGACGTCGAGCGTCGCCGGAACCCCGTCGAGCTGACGCCCGCCGTGGTTGGAGACGAGAACCGCCCTCGCGCCGTGCTGGACCGCGAGCTCGGCATCCTCCGGTGTCAGGATCCCCTTCACGATCAAAGGCAGCTTGGAGACCCTTCGCAGCTCGTCGAGAACCTCCCAGGTCGACTCTGCTTCGGACCGGAGGCGGTAGATGCGACCCTGAAGTTCCGGAGAGCGAGGAGGAGTCACCACGTCGGTTCCGTTACCGATCGGAACCGAGGAGTCGATGGCGAAGCCCCCCTGGGCCTGACGGTCCCGCACGCCGAGCACCGGCGTGTCGACGGTCACGACCAACGCCGCGTATCCGGCCCTCTCGGCTCGCTCGACGAGCCGTCGACTCACCTCGAAGTCCGGTTGCAGATAGAGCTGGAACCATCGAGCGCCCTTCCCCGAGGCGACGGCAATCTCTTCCAGGGAGAACGACGAGAGCGTACTGTAGGCGGCCACGACCCCCTCTCGGGCGGCCGCTCGGGCGATGCCGAGCTCTCCCTCTGGGTGGACCTGGCCGGCGTAGGCCATCGGCGAGACGAAGACCGGCGTCGCGGCCGACGAGTCGAGGAGCGTCGTGGTCGTGTCGATCGCGGAGACGTCTCTTAGCAGGCGAGGCAAAAGGCTCCACCGCTCGAAAGCGCTCCGGTTCGACCGCAGGGTCCTCTCTTCCCCCGCCCCTCCCTGGATGTAGGCCCAGACGTGGTCCAGGACCCTCTTCGAGGCGGCGGTTTCGAGCTCGGCGAGGGTCGAAAATCCGGCGGGCGACCAGCCGCTCACTCCCGTGGTCCTCCCCGTCCCCTGAAAGCGCACGGACCTAGCGGTCCATTAAGGAAGCGACAGACGGCGACGGAGACGCGAGGCCGCGGCCCTCGGCCTCGGATCCCGGAAAGCCGGTAACTAAGAGATTGCTCACGCTAACTCGGCATCTTGGCTTGACCCAAAGCCCCACTGCGGCAACGAAGGTAGGCCCAGGCAAACAAGAGGGAAGGTACGCCCTTAGTAAGACCGAGCACGTCCGCCGTGGTCTCGAGTCGATCGATGGGACTGATGTTGAAGGTGGTCCCCATCGTCGCCTGATTCACGGCGGTGGCCACCTCCGGCCAGAGGATTGCTAGAACCACAACAGAAAGTACCGTGCCCGCGACGAATCCCGCCCACAATAGGGTCCGTGTAGTGTAATCGGCCAGCCCGTAGACTATGATCACCTGACTGAGTGCCCCGAGGACTCCCAGTACCGCGGTAGCGACGAACAGCGCGGCGAGATCGCCTTTTAGCGCGGTTCCGAAGCTGGATA
>JASHTB010000088.1 GCA_030040775.1 Thermoplasmata archaeon
AGGCGGTCGCCCCACACTTCGTCGTGGCCGAACTGCGCCCCCAGCCAGCGGCGCACGCGGCCGTGCCCGTGCAGGCGGAGCTCCATCCGACCGTTGTACGGGGTCTGAGGTATGAATCTACGGGCGCGGGAGGAACGAGCCCGCCGAACCCCCGGGTCGGACCGACCTCGGAGTCTCCGGCAGGGAAATGCGCGGCCGATGCTGCCGCGCGTCGGACGGTGGGAGGGTCCTCCAACAGAACCGGTGTGCCAGGGGAACGCTCTTCCAATCTTGGTCCCAGCCCTCTCCCTCGAACGCTAGCCCGTGTCGCCGCCGGCATAGCGTTTTGTGAGCGCGAGGCTCGCGACCGGCCGTGAAGGTTACGGTGCTCGTGGGCAGCAAGTCCGACCTCGAGGCCGCGGAGAAGGTCCGCGCCCGGCTGGACGAGTTCAAGGTGCCGTGCGAGGTCCATGTCGCTTCGGCGCATCGCACTCCCGAGAAGGTCGACCGACTCGTGGCCGACCCAGAGACCGACGTCTTCGTCGCCCTGGCCGGGCTCTCCGCCGCGCTCCCCGGGGTGGTCGCCGCGCGGACGCTGAAACCGGTGATCGGGGTTCCCCTCCACCGAGGCCTCGGCCTCGATAGCCTCCTCTCCGTCGTGCAGATGCCGCCGGGGATCCCGGTCGCGTCGGTCGGGCTGGACGCGAGCGAGAACGCGGCCCTGCTCGCGACGGCGATCCTGGCGTTGAAGTACCCCGAGCTCGAGCACGCCCTCAGGGCGTACCGGGCGAAGTGGCGGGAGGAGCCGTCCGCCCCCGCCGAGGGGAAAGCGTGATCGACCCGGAGAAGTTCGTCGGAGAAGCGGTCGGACGGCTGCGAGAAGAGGTCCCGGGCCGGGCGATCATCGCGGCGTCCGGCGGGATCGACTCCACGACCGCGGCCCTGCTCGCCGAACGGGCCCTCGGGGACCGGGTTCGAGCGCTGTTCGTCGACCACGGCCTCCTCCGGGCCGGAGAGGTCGGGCGCGTGAGCGAGTTCTTCCGGGCGAGCGGGCTCCGCTTCGA
The DNA here is from genome assembly GCA_030040775.1 of Thermoplasmata archaeon. GTDB lineage: Archaea > Thermoplasmatota > Thermoplasmata > Lutacidiplasmatales > UBA184 > Lutacidiplasma. Next base: position 1,044 of record JASHTB010000088.1, read on the forward strand.
GGTGCTCCACGTCGCCGACCGGTTCTTCGCTTCGTTGAGTGGCGTCACCGACCCCGAGGAGAAGCGCCGACGGGTCGGGGAGGCGTTCATCCGGGTCTTCGAGGCCGAGGCGGACCGGTTCGGGACCGACCGGCTCATTCAGGGGACGATCGCCCCCGACTGGATCGAGAGCGGCGGGGCGCTACGGGATACGATCAAGACGCACCACAACGTCGGGGGCGTTCCCGCCGACTCGAAGCTCCGCCTGGTGGAGCCGCTCCGCGACCTCTACAAGGACGAGGTTCGAGCGGTCGCGCGGCACCTCGGGATCCCCGAGGCCGACCGGCAGCCGTTCCCCGGCCCCGGCCTCGCGGTCCGGGTCGTGGGAGCCGTCACGCCCGAGCGCGTTCGTCGGGCGCAGGTCGCGAACGCGGTCGTCGAAGAAGAGGTCGAGCGGGCCGTGGCCGCCGGCACGATCGGTCGGCCCTGGCAGTACTTCGCGGTCCTGCTTCCGGTCCGCTCGGTCGGCGTTCTCGGCGACAACCGCGTGCACGGGGAGGCGGTGAGCGTTCGGATCGTGGAGTCGGTCGACGCGATGACGGCGACCGCGATGGAGGTCCCGCGTTCGCTTCTCGCCCGGATCTCCGAGCGGGTCACGCGCGAGCTTTCGGGAGAGGTCGTTCGGGTCCTCTACGACGTCACCGACAAACCTCCCGCCACGATCGAGTGGGAGTGACCGGATGGCCGGAGTCGCGGACGGCGACAGGGTTTTTCTCCTCCTCCCTTCTCGGTAGGAGCGATGGGGACCGAGCCGTCCGACGGGGCCAAGACCCGAACGATCACGCTCCCGAAGGAGCTCGTGCGGGCGATCGAGGCCCGAATCGAAGGCTCCGCCTTCGAATCCCCGGACGCGTTCGTCACGTTCGTCCTCGCCCGGCTCCTCGAGGAACCGGGGGCCGCCGGGTTCAGCGAGGAGGACGAACGCCAGCTCAAGGAGCGACTGCGCTCGCTCGGCTACATCGACTGACCGACCCCGCCAACCATTAACGGCGGCGCGGAGCTCTTCGGTCGTGCTCGCCTGTCCGTTCTGCGGGGCGAACGAGACCGACCGGTTCGACCTAGACGGCCATCGGTTCCTCGTCTTCCAGTGCTCGTTCTCGCCGGAGGTCGACCCCGCCCTCTCCGACGAGGCGCTCGCCCGTCACCTCATCGAGGTCTACCGCGAAGGAGGCGGTCCCGCGTACTTCCGAACGATGTGCGACCGGCTCCACGTCTACGTCACGAAGGGGGCCGGCGCCCGCCGCCTGGGCGCTCCGTCGACCGAGCCCGGCCACGACGCCTAGCGCGTAGCCTAGCACCCTGGGACGGCGAAGAGAAGCCTCGCCTACGCCACGGCGCTCGCCCCGATCTTGGCGAGGGCGCTGTCCGTAGGGACGAGGTGGCGCGAGAGACCCAGCTCCTGCGGTGTCGCGCCGAAGGCGAGCGCGACGACCTGCGGGAGGTGGAAGACCGGCATGTCAAGCGGCGCCTCTACGGCCTTCGCGGCCTGGTTCTGGTAGGCGTCCAGCGAGATGTGGCACAAGGGACACGGCGTCGCCATCGCGTCCGCTCCGTGCGCCTTCGCGTCCAGGATCTGTCGGCCCGCGACCCGGCTCGCCGTCTCGGCCTTCACGAACTGGATCGGGAAGCCGCAGCACATCACACGGCCCCGGTAGTAGACCGGGGAGGCCCCGACCGCTTGGAGGAGATCCTCGAACGCGTGGGGCTCCTCCCCGTCCTCCCAGGCCAGCTCGTCCGCCGGCCGGAGGAGGTGGCAGCCGTAGAACGCACCGACCTTGAGCCCGGCGAGCGGACGGCGGACCTTCGCGCGCACGGCGTCGAGTCCGACGTCCTGCGTGAGCACCTGCAACAGGTGCTTGACCACCACCGACCCACGGTACTCGATCCCGAGCGGGCGGAGCGCCCCGTCGACCCGGGAGCGCACGGCCGGGTCCTTGAGGCGTAGATTCGCGAGCGAGAGCATCCCCTGGCACGTCGAGCAGATCGTCAGAACGTTCAGTCCGGCCCTCTCGGCGATGGCGAGGTTGCGGGCGTTGAGGGCGATGTTCAGGACCTCGTTCGCCTCATCGACGAACCCGGAACCACAGCAGGAGAAGTTCGGGAACTCGGCGAGCTCGACGGAGAGCGCCCGACAGACGTAGCGCGTCGCGAGGTCGAGCTCCTTGCCCGACGACTGCGCGACGCATCCCGGGTAGTAGGCGAGCTTCATCCCTCCTCCTTCGGCGGCGACCGGTCGAGCGCTTCGTAGATCTTCTCGACCTCTTCGAGGTCGGCGATCCGCGCGGGCTTGCGGGCGATCTCGGGTTTCTTCCGGACGATCTTGAGGCCCTGGCCGACCTGGCCGAGCATGCCGACCGTTCCGTAGGTCTGACGGACGAGCCGCATCTCGTTGAGGAGGCCCCGGTCGACGATATTCTCCTTGAACCCGACCGCGTGGCGAGAGCCGAGCTCGGTCGCCCCTTCGGCCGCGATCGCCATCTCCTTCAGGTCCCGGATCCGTTCGCTCGGTCGCACGTCCTTCGGGCACGCCTCGGTGCACAGATGGCATCGCAGGCACAGCCAGAGGCCGTTCGGCTGGATCCGGAGGAGCCGGTCCTGGTGGGCCTGGTCGCGGGGGTCGACCACGAACCGGTAGAGCTTCGCGAGCGCCATCGGGCCCGGGAACCCGGCGTCCGCCTCGACGGCCGGGCAGGCCGAGTAGCATGCGGCACAGGCGATGCACCGCGGGGTCTCCCGGAACCGGTTGACCTCCTCCGGCGTCATCGCGGTCACCTTCCCCTCGGGCATCGGGCGGGCCGGGTCGAGCTTCAGATGCGGCTCGATCCGGTCGTACTGCTGCCAGAACGGGGTCTGGTCGACCACGAGGTCTCTCAGGACCGGCTGGTTGCGCATCGGCTCGACGACGATTCGCCCGTGACGGGCCATTTCGGGGCCGACGTGCGCTTCGCACGCGAGGCGGCTCTTCGAGTTGATCTGCATCGCACACGAGCCGCAGATCGCACTGCGGCACGAGTAGCGCAGCGTCAGAGACGGGTCGACCTCCGCCCGGATGCGGAGAAGAGCGGTGAGCACGACCGTGTGGGGCGAAAGGTCGAGCGTGTAGCGCTGGTAGCGGGGCGTCTTGTCGTGAGCGGGGTCGAACCGGTAGACCTCGAAGGCGGCCGGAACGGTCGCTGCGCTCATCAGTAGACCCTCTCCTTCGGCTCGAACCGGGTGAAGCTCACGGGCGCGTAGCTCAAGCTCGGTCCGTCGGCCGACCTCTTCGCGAGCGTGTGGCGCATCCACCGGGCGTCGTCCCGGTTCGGGTAGTCGGTTCGTGCGTGGGCGCCGCGGCTCTCGGTGCGGGCGTACGCTCCGACCACGACCACCTCCGCGAGCTCGAGCATGTGTCCGGTCTCGATCGCGTCGATCAGATTCAGGTTGAAGACCTTCGAGCGGTCGACGACCCGAACCCTCTCGAACCGTTGCTTCAGCGCCCGGATCCGCTTCAAAGCCTCCAGGAGGTCGGCCTCGTTGCGGTATATCCCGACGTACCGCTCCATCGTCTGCTGCATCTCGGCCCGTATCGTCGACGGGTCTTCCCCGTCGGCCCGGCCCGACCAGCGGCGGAACGGTTCGGTCCCGGATTCGAGGTCGCTCTCGTGGAGCTCGGGGTTCGGTGCCCCCGGGACGTGCGCCGCGGCTGCGAGACCGGCCTGCTTACCGAAGACCAGCGTCTCGAGCAGGGAGTTCCCGCCGAGGCGGTTCGCCCCGTGGATGGAGACGCAGGCGGCCTCGCCCGCGGCGTAGAGCCCGGCGACGTTGGTCTCCCCCTTCACGTTCGTCCCGACGCCCCCCATCATGTAGTGCTGGGCCGGATAGACCGGGATCGGCTCGGTCACCGGGTCGATCCCCGCGAAGTGCCGACAGTAGTCGCAGATCTCCTGGAGACGGCTCTCGACCTTC
>JASHTB010000089.1 GCA_030040775.1 Thermoplasmata archaeon
GCCATGCAGCCGGCGCCGGCCGCGGTGACCGCCTGGCGATAGTGGCGGTCGTGAACGTCCCCCGCGGCGAAGACCCCTTCCACGTTCGTCCGGGTCCCGTCGTGGACGCGGAGGTATCCTTCTCGGTCGTGGTCGAGCGCGCTCCGAAACACCTCGGTCGCGGGGGTGTGCCCGATCGCAACGAACAGTCCGCCGACTGCGAGGTCGTGGGTCGCCCCGGTCTGGACGTTCCGCACACGCAGCCCTTCGACCGTCTCGTGGCCGAGCACCTCGACGACCTCGGAGTCGAGCAGGAACGAGATCTTCGGCTGGGAGCGGGCCCGCTGCTGCATGATCGGGCTCGCGCGGAGGGCGTCCCGGCGGTGGACGATCGTGACGTGGGTCGCGAAGTTGGTGAGGAACAGCGCCTCCTCCATCGCCGTGTCTCCGCCCCCGACGACCGCGAGCGCCTTCCCCTTGAAGAAAAACCCGTCGCACGTCGCGCAGGCGGAGACGCCATGGCCTTTCAGGCGCGATTCGCTGGGGAGCTCGAGCCATCGCGCGTTCGCGCCGGTCGCCACGATGACCGCGTCCGCCTCGACCGTCCCTTGCGCTCCGGTCTCGAGAACGAACGGTCGGCGAGAGAAGTCGACCCGGACGACGTTGTCGTCCACGAACTCGGCTCCGAAGCGGGCGGCCTGCCGCCGCATCCGGTCGATCAGCTCCGGGCCCTGGATTCCCTCCGGGAAGCCCGGATAGTTCTCGACGTCGGTCGTGGTGATGAGCTGCCCCCCCGCCGGTACTCCGGAGAGGACGAGCGGGTGGAGCTCCGCCCGGGCACAGTAGAGGGCCGCGGTGAGCCCGGCGGCCCCACTGCCGACGATCGCGACCCGGACCCGCCTTGGAACGTCGGTCATCGAACGAATTGAGAGGGCCTGAGGTTAAAGCGCCGCGCCCCGAGCTTACCCCGGAGTCAGGGGCCGGGCCGGACCAGTCGCACGGCCCCCCCGCTCCCGGGCTCGGAGTACTCCGAACGGTAGAACAGGAGGGGAAGCGCGTCCCGGCCGACCTCCTGGTGGAGGACCTCCCCGACGATCAAGAGGTGGTCGTAGGCCGGGGTCTTCGAGACGACCCGGCACTCCGCGGAGCCGAGGGCCCCGTCCAGCAGCGCGAGCCCCCCGGGGCTACGGTGGATCGGTACGTCGCGGAACTTCTCGGCCGGAGGGTCCGAGCGGGCGAACCGTTCGCTCACCCAACGCTGGTCGGAGGCGAGGAAACTGACCGCGAACCGGCCGCTCCGCTCGATGAGAGGGGTCGTGTCGGCATCCCGGGAGAGGCTGACGAGGAGGGACGGCGGAGCCAGGGAGACCGAAAGGAGCGCGTTGACGGTGAGGCCGGAGTCGGCCGAGCCCTCCCGCGCGGTCACGACGGAGACGCCGGTCGCCCAGCGGCCCATCCAGCGCCGGAACGTCGCGCTGTCGACGGGAGGGGGAACGGCCACGGGATCACTCGGCCCGCCACTTGAAGAGCCGGATGGCGCCCAGGAAGAACACGGCGGCGATCACGACCACGATGAGGATGTCGAGAAGCGCGCGGGAGAAGTTCTGGAAGAGCATCACCTGGTTCATCCCGTCGATGACGTAGTAGAGCGGCAGGACCCTCGCCACCGGCTGCAGCCACGCCGGAAAGTCCGAGACCGGGAAGAACGTCCCCGAGAGGAACATCATCGGGAACGTGATGATGTTGCCGATGACGGCCGCGCTCTCGGGCGTCTTCGCCACGGACCCGGCGAGCATGCCGAGGGAGACGAAGAGGAACGGCCCGAGGGCGAGGAACGGGAGGAGGCCGAGGTTGAGGTTCACGTGCACGCTGAAGAACGCGATTCCGGCCCCGATCATGATGCCCGCGGTGACGAACGTGAGGAGGAGGTACCAGAGGATGTGGCTCGTCAGCCACTCGGCCCGGGTGAGCGGCGTGAGCGATAGCTCCCGGAAGATTCCGTCCTTGCGGTAGGTGTTCGTGAGCTCGACCGTCGAGAACATCGGGCTCGTGAGGATCGAGAAGCCGATGAGGCCAGGCACGAGGAAGTCGATGGCGGTGAAGATCTGGCTCCCGACGGTCTTGCCGGGCCCAAGATCCACGACCGCCGTCCCGTGGGCGAGGTGGAGGTTGAAGTAGTTCGCCACCCCCTGGATGGCCCCTTCCGCGGTCCCCGCCGCCGTCGGGTTCTGCGGGTTCGTGTACAGCGTCAGGTTCACCGGGCGGGGAGGGGTCGCCGTGTAGTTCGCGGCGAACCCGGCGGGGATGAGAAGGCCGACGGGATCGCCGTTCTGACCGAGCCACGAGGCGAAGTTCGAGGGGGCGACCGAGGGGTCGGTCACGACCGAGGCGGTGACAGCGCTCGTGTTGTTGAGCGCGGACAGGAACTCGCGGCTGGCGAGCGAGTTGTCATCCTCGTTCAGGACCTCCACGGTCACGCGGGTCGAGCCGGTCACGGAATAGATTGCGCCGAAGATGAGGATCAGGATGATCGGGAAGATGAGCGAGAAGAACAGCGCGGCCGAATTCCTCAGATAGCCCCGGGCGACGATCCGAAAGTCGGCGACGATGCGGGTGAGCTTCACGGCGGCGCCTCGGACTTGAGGGCTCCCTCGTCCATCTGCCCCACGAGACGAACGAAGACGTCCTCGAGCGTGTCCTGCCGCGTCACGAACGACTGCCAGGGGAGGCCGGTCTGCTCGATCGCGTTCAGCACCTTGAGGGCGTCCCGTTTGTCGGCCAGCTCGACCTCTACCCGGCCGTCCAGGAAGACGGCCGGCAGCCCTATCCGGTCGTGGAGGATGGTCGCGAGCTCCGCGGGACCTTCGACGCTGATCCGCTCCTTCTGTCCGTGGGCCCGGATGATCTCGTTCGGCGTTCCGGAAGCGATGATCTTCCCATGGTGGATGATCGCGACCTGGTCGGCGAGGAGCTCGGCCTCCTCGAGGTAGTGGGTCGTGAGGAAGACGGTCCGACCTTCGCGCTTCAGCGCCCGGATCACGGTCCAGATCGCCCGTCGAGCGTGAGGGTCGAGGCCGGTCGTCGGCTCGTCCAGGAAGCAGACCTCCGGGTTGTTCGTGAGCGCGAGGGCGAGCCCGAGCTTCTGCTTCTGTCCTCCCGAGAGGGTCTCGTACCGCGCGTTGATCTTGTCGAGCAGCTCGACCTTCGCGAGGAGCTCCCCCGGGTCGACGTCGGTGCCGAACAGCGCCCGGTAGTACTCGACCGCCTCTTTGGCGGTGATCTTCTCGAAGAAGCGGAAGTCCTGCGGGATGACGCCGATCCGTTGGTGCAGGGCCGAACCCTCGTTCCACGGGTCGAGACCGAGGACCCGCACGGTCCCCTCGGTCTGGCGTCGCAGGCCTTCTAGGATCTCGGTCGTCGTGGTCTTCCCGGCTCCGTTCGGTCCGAGGAACGAGAAGACGGTGCCGGCGGGCACGGAGAAGTCGACCCCGTCGACCGCGGCGAGGGAGCCGTACCGCTTGACGAGCCGTTCGACCTCG
>JASHTB010000090.1 GCA_030040775.1 Thermoplasmata archaeon
CATCGACATGGGTCGGAACATCTGGCAGTCCGACCATCCCGTGGCGATGCTGAAGGCCCTGCGGTCGATCGTGCACGAGAAGGCGACCGTGCGCGAGGCGTTGGAGGTGCTGCGCCAGGAGAAGGCGCAGCCGGCCCGCCCCGTCCGGGCTGCCCCGGCGTAGCCGTTGGGCCGTCCGTTCCTACCCCACAGATTCGTTGAACGCCCGAGCCCCGAACGGTTGGCCGGTCACCTCCTCGACCCGGGGAAGCCAGTCGAAGGAAGAGCCATCGCGGAACCACCGGTCGACCAGCCAGGGCCCGATCTTCCGATTAGGCCAGTCTGACCCCCCGACCTCCTCGAGGGCGGCCTGCATCAGCATCGGTCGCAAGAGGGCCGCGAAGAGGTAGCTCGACGAGTAGAGTGGGATCTCGGCGGAGAACGAGTCGACGAACGATCGAGGCTCGAAGGCGTCGAAGCCAAACACTCTTCGGCCGAACCGACGGGACCGTTCGGCAGGGTCCACGTCCGGCCGCAGGTAGAGGTTGAGCTCGCCGTCGATCCATTGAGCGAGCTGCCCCACGTCCCACAACGGTCTTCGTCGGCGGTCGGCGAGGAACTGGGCCACCTGGCCCGAGGAGAGCGCGGAGCGGCCCCGCAGCCACCTTTCGGACTCGGCGATGGACGCAAACAACTCGCCGATCCCCTCATGGAAGCCGCCGAATCCGGGGAGTCCCTCGTGCCAGCGCAACAGATGCGTCGGCTGTCGCACTGACGCGGAATGAACCGCGTGACCGACCTCGTGAAAGACGATGCAGTACTCGAGCCAGCCCCCCCGACCCGGGTGGATGACGATGCGGACGTCCCGCGGCGGGTCGGGAGCGACGCACAGGCCCCCGGAGGCCAGGTCGTGCCGATCGACCCGGAAGCGCAGGGCCGACGGTCGGACCCCCCAGCCTCGAACCCCGCGGACGACCGAGGAGAGCATCTCGCGCGCGGGAAACGCCGCGTCGGGGAGACCTTCCGCGAGGTACGCCGCGTACCACCGGTCCCACGGATACCAACCCCGTTCGCCCGTGCGATCCTCGAACGCCTGGCGTTGCCAGCGTTGATAGGCCGGAACGTACCGAAGCGATTCGCGGAGGAGCGCGGCGAGCCGGCTCACCGAGAGCCGGTCGAAGCTCAGGACGAACTCCGGGAACGACCGAAAGCCGAACGCTCGCGCCGTCTCGTTCCGAAGCTTAACGAGTCCCCGAAGGTCTTCCTCCATCGCACGGTAGAGCGGCTCCTCGGCGTAGTAGGCCCGGCGACGTTCCTCCCTACTCGGGTCGGTGCGGGCGACCGTAGACACCACGACGCGGTTCACCCGACGGCCGTGCCACTCCGGCCGAAAGCGGGCGATCCGCGACTCGAGTTGACTGCGCGCGCGCACGATGTCGGGGTCCTGCTCCACCCGTGACTGGAGCGTCGCCCGCTCGAGCAGGCCCAGCCGACGTTCGAGCGTCCCGCCGAAGCCGGCCGATCGGAACCGGCGCGTCGTTTCGAGAAGACCGGGCGCGTGGAGAAGCCGGTGGCGTCGCTCCTGCCACCCTCGAGCGCTGCCGCCGGGCCGGCCCGCGGCCCGGCGCCACTCGCAGAGGAGGATCGCCCGGTCGAGCGGCGCGAGCCGACGTTCGATGGAACGAACGAACCGTTCGGCGTCCCGGACCTGCATACGGGAGAAACCGGAACGGTCGAGCGGCCGTCGGAGATATAGCTCGCGCCGCCTACGCCCCCAGCGCGCGGGGATTGCCAAGCTTGGCCAAAGGCGCCAGATTCAGGGTCTGGTCCCGTAGGGGTTCGTGGGTTCAAATCCCTCTCCCCGCATTTCCAATATTCGAACCGCCCGGCGGTTCGAGTCCGTTCCCCTCATCCAGAGTGAGGGAAACGCCCCTCACCCACTTGGACTCGCGACCTTCGAGCGACGGTCCTACCCCGAGCAGGTTTCGAGCTCTTGGGAAGTATATATTAAACCTATTGGCCTAATATGTGGTACCATGGCGACGGGAGCGTATCGGGCCACTTCCATCACGCTTCCGCACCATGTACGAGAGCGTTTACGTGACTACCAGGTCGGCGGTAAGAGCGCTGCCGAGGCGATCGAGGATCTCATGGACGAAATTCCCCCGGACTATTTTCGGCGCGACGTGCAGCGTGCGCTCTTGCTTCCGCGTGAATCCCTGGAGCGTTTCCGTCGGAAGCATCGCCTCTCGCGGCCCACCTGAATGTTCACCCTGCGGTTTGCCGACCCCATCGCAGGACAGAGCTTCGATCGTCTCCCTCGACGCGTTCAACTGCGGTTCAACGAAGCCTTCGAACTCGTGGTCCGAAATCCGCGATCTCGCTCTGCCGATTTGGATGTCCACGAGCTTTCCGGCTACCAGAACGTATGGACCCTCCGAATACCGCCGTGGCGAGGGATCTACGCCATCGACGGTGACGAGGTCGTCTTCATCGTCTTTGGACATCGAAGCAACGTCTATCCCCTGCTGCACAACCTTCTGCCTCCTGAGGGCCGTTACGTCGCAGGGTCATCGAGGCCGCGGTTGAGTACTCTTCAAGACCACAGCCCATAGCTCTCCTTCCTCGCGCGATTCCGCTCGGCCCCCGCTCGCGCAACGCGATCGCCGTCTGAGCCCTCCCGGGCGCTCGGTCGATTGAGGCTGTCAACCCGGGTCCACGCTAGCCTGACCTTTTCGCGTACGGCTGGAAGAACGATGTCCGCGAGCTATCCGACCCCCGGGCTGACGTTCCCTGCCGCTGCTCCGCGTCCCGCCTCCGCCTCTTCAGCCGAGACCCTGGTCCTGGTCGCGCTGATCTTGCAGGTCATCGGTGGAGTGATCCTGTTCGCTGCCTTCCTCTGGTTGATCGGCTTCTCGACGCTCCATCCGTTCCGGTACGCCTGGGCAGCCGTGACCGCGGTCGCGATCATCGTCGCCGTGGTCCTGGTCTTCCTCTACTTCGCCTACTCACTTTCCTACGAGCGAATCCGGCGAGGAGATTACGTCGGGGCGCAGACGCCGACCCTCATCATCGGGATCCTCTCGCTCTTTGCCGGCCTTCTTCCCGGGATCTTCTACCTCATCGGTTACGTGAAGCTCGGGGACGCGATCCGGGAACAGCAGGCGATGACGGGGGGCTTCGGCTTCCCGGCGACCGGCGTACCCTCCCCTGCCCTCGTAGCGTGCAAGGGATGCGGCCGGGTCCATCCGCTCGGCGCGTTCGCCTTCTGCCCGTCGTGTGGGCAGAAGCTCGGACCGTAGGGGGCGCCGCATCCGAACGGTAGCGAGCGCTCCCGAGGGTCGAGGCACCATGAGACTCTGGGTCGCGCTCTACGGGATGACCTGGCTCGTCTTCTTCGAGATCCTGTTGGGCACCTGGCCAAGTCCTCCCTTCGTGGTGCCTTACCTTCACATCGTGCTAGGCCTGGGCATCGTCCTCCTCGCGTACAGCAACTTTTCCCACCTTAGGGCCACGAGGGTCCCGGGTCGCGTGAAGCGCATCGCGCGGTCGACGTTCCAGCTCTCGCTCGTCACGGTCTTCCTCGGTCTCGTTCTCGAAGCCAACGTGGGAACGAGCTGGGTCGTGCTAGGCGTATCGTTCTTCCAGTTGGTCCTGTTTTTCCACCTCGTCCTCGCGCTGGCGATCATCACGCAGGCGGCGGCCGTCGCCATCGCCCACGACATGTGGGAGGACCGGGAGTTCGAGAAGGAAACGGAACCGGGTGCAATCCCTCCCCCGACGTCCCCGGCGTGAAGGGGACACGCCGGCGTACAGGCGCCGGCCCCGCGCCGAGGACCGGCAGAGCTAGGGGTCATCCCACCCACCGGACCTCACGGCAGCGCCGGGGTGGCCTGCGGCCCCCGGACCGGACCCTTCGGTTCGGGCGGGGTCCGCCGTGGTGGCCGACCTCCTGACCGTTCCTGCTCGGGTGCTAGGCCCCTTGGGTGGGCGCGCCGCCGAATCGCTCGGAAAGCCAGCGGACGAGTCCTTCCGGGGCCTCGGGCGGAAACGTGGCGTGATGGGCACCGGGGATCGTCCAGAAGGTGGTATCGCGGCCCCCGATGGCGGAAGAGAGAGCGCGCGCCGAGTCGAGCGAGAACAGCTCGTCCTGGTCTCCGACGCCGACGAGGAGCGGGATCCCGAGCGGGCGGTCGAACCGCAGCCGCGGCGAGTCGATCGACCCGGTGCGCAGCATCGTCAGAAGCGAACCCACCGAAACCCCGTAGACCGTGGTGTAGAACCGCACCGAGTACTGGAAGTTGAACAGGGGATCGTCGAGCCCGAGCATCCCTTCTCGCCGGTACTCGATCAGCGGGACGCTCCGGAACAGGGTGGCGCCGAGGAGACTCTTGAGGCGGGACCGAGCGCTCGGCTGCCGATACACGCCGGACCGGATCTGGCGCCCGACACCGAGGAGTAGGAGACCTCGGAGGTCGTCCGGGCACTGCTGAACGGCGAGGCCGGCCGAGAGGCCGCCCAGACTGTGGCCGAGAACTACCAGGGAACGGGAGCGAGCCTTCACGAACGCGACGGCCTCTCTCACGTCGCGCGCGAACCGTTCGGGACCCGGGAGGTCGCCCCTCCGGCCGTCCGAGAGCCCGTGGCCCCTCATGTCAAGTCCGTAGACCGTGACCCCGGCCCGGGCGAGCGGTTCCGCGAGCCTCGGCCCATACGGTCCCGAATGGGCGGTGATCCCGTGGAACAGGAGCACCGTGACCGCGGGTTCGCTCGGCGCCTCCCAGCGTCGGAGGAAGAGCGTCGCCCCGTCAGAGGTCCGCAGGAGGTCGTGCGGTTCCCGAAACTCCTCACGCAGGCGACCGACGTCGACCTTCGTCACGAATCCTCTTTGTCACCGGCTCCCTAAATAGCGCAGCGGGGTCCGAACCCGCGATGGTCCGGACCGCTCGACGGGCCCGGAAACCCGAGGCCCGGGTGAGAGCGCCCGCCCCGTCGCGGCGGTCGCGACTGGCGACGGTTCCGCGCGTCGACCTTTCCGAGGACCCTCGCGCCCTCATCGTGTGCCGGGGGTGCGGCCGCATCCAACGGATGGAGCTCTCCGAGCTCGACCTCCACCTTCTGACCGAGCTCGCCCACCAACACCCGGACGGCTGGAGCGTGGACCGAGCGACGTTCTCGCTCACCGGCGTGTGCCGACGCTGTCGCGAAGGACCGGCGGTCGGTTGATGCCGCTCGCCGGTTCCGGAGCGGGATGACCGGTTTTTTCACCGCCCCCCGAATCGCCTGGGGTCCGGGAGCGATCGAGCAGCTGAGTGGTCTCGGGGCCCAACGGGCCGTCGTGGTCGTGGACCCGACCGTCGCCCGGGCCGGGGGTCACCGACGCATCGTGGAGGAGCTCGCGAAGTCCGACACGGTCGTGGAACTCGTCGAGGACCTTGAGAACCCGGTTCGACGGGCAGAGCTCGACCGGCTCACCGGCCGCCTTCGGGCGAGTCCCCCCGATTGGGTCGTCGCGGTCGGCGGGGGTCGCACGATCGACGGGGTGAAGGCCGCACGCTTCGCAGCGGAGCGGGCGGAGAACGAGTGGGAAACTCTGACTCCGATTCTCGACCTTCCTGAGGCGCCCCGCATCCGCTGCGTGGCGGTCCCGACGACCAGCGGGAGTGGAAGCGAGGCCAGCTGGACCTCCGACCTCTTCCAGCCGGACGGGACACCGCTCGAGGTCGCCCACCGAGCGCTCGTCCCCGAATGGGCTCTGCTCGACCCCGAGTTCGCTCGGTCGCTTCCGGCGGAGGTCCGGATCGACGGGGCGCTCGAGACGGCGGTCCAGGCCCTCGAGGCCTATCTCTCGGCCTGGGCGAATCCGTTCTCGGACGCCCTGGCGGTCGACGCGCTCGCGACGGTGCTCGAGCGGCTCCCCCACGCCCTTCGATGGAGCGACGACCCGGAGGCGAAGGAGGCCCTTCACTTCGCCGCGACCGCGGCGGGCCTTGCGGCCTCGAACGCCCAGCGTGGGCTCGCCCATGCCCTTGCCCGCGCGCTCGCCGGTCCGACGGGCCTCTCCTACGGCCGTTTGCTCGGAGTGGTGGTCCTTTCGGTCCTCGAGTTCGACCGAGCCTCGGCGCGCGACCGCCTCGAGGCGCTCGCGACCGAGGTGATGCGGGGAGAGAGCCCGACCCGCCTTGCCCTCTCTAACCGCTTTGCTCGGCTCTTCGAGACGTTCCGAGTCCCGACGGACCTGGCGAGCGCCGGTGTCCCGCTCGGTCCGGTCGAGGCTCAGCGCGAAGCGATCGTCTCGAACGTGCTCCGCTCGCCGGGCGTCCTCGCGAACCCGCGCGTGCCGTCCCGCGTGGACGTCGAACGGCTCGTGGACAACGTCGCGGGAAAATCCCGGACGAGCTGACCGGCCCGGAGGCGGGCCCTGGGGTCACAGCCGAAGGCGATTCGTCACTCGGCGGCCGCGGCGGCGCTCGTCTTCCCTGAGGAGGGAAGCGCGGAAGGTTCGACCCGGGGAGGGGACTCCACGGCCCGGTTGATGGCAATCTCGCCGAGGTCGCTCGCGTAGAACGCCGCGCGCTCGAGGCTCTCGAGGATGTAGGCGAGACCGACCGCGGGCCGGCCGCGCTTCGAGGTGAGCTCATGGAGGACGTGGTCGCGGGCCCGCCGGACCTCCTTCGCGGCGTCGATCACCTCGTTCGCTTTCTCGATGTCGCGGCGGTCGAGGCTATCGAGCGCGTCCGTGAGGGCGGTCGCCGCCGCGGCGGCCAATCGGTCGAGCTCCCCGACGAGACGCTCGGGCGTCGGCTCGCGTCCCAGGATCGGCACGGTCTCGGCGATCCGGACCGCGTGGTCCGCGATCCGCTCGAGCACGCGGGAGGCGAGCAGGTAGGTGGAGCACTCGGGGAGCGAGAGCTCGAGGGTCGCGAGGATCCGCGCGTCCCGTAGCGCGCTCGTCACCTGTTTCTCGAGGAACCAGTGGAGACGGTCGACTTCCCAGTCCCGTTCGATGACGTCCCGCGCGATCGACGCATCCCGGGTCCGGAACGCGGCCATCGCGTCGGCGTGCATCGCGCGGACCATCTGATGCTCGCGGCGGATGATCGAAGGGATGGGGAGCGGGTTCGCCCCGACGACGTCTTGGAGGATCACCGACTCCGCAGTCTCCTCGAGGATCTCGGGGCCGATCATCCGCTGCGCGAAGTTCCGTATCACCTCGCGCGTCCGAGGGCTCATGCGGCCCGGCGTGCGAACGTCCAGGAGCGGGTACCCTGCGATGTACTCCGCGATAAGGCGCCGGAAGAGGTGCTCGGTCTCCATGTCGTTCGAGACCTCGACGACCCTGCGCTCGGTGGCCACCGCGCCCGCCGACTCGGCGAAGACGGTGAGCGAGCCGTCCGCGCGCGGGGTGAACAGGAGGACGTCCCCCGGATTGAGTCCGCGGGCGGTCACCCAGTTCTTCGGGAGGGAGATGATGTAGGTCGAGCCGCCGGTCTTCTGGATACGACGACCGTGGAATCCGCCGCTGCTCCGCATAGTAGGTAGCTCGAGCGATTCACTATTTTCTATATAGACCTGGGCGCGGCTCCGCGTTTTCGCCCGCACGGCTGTACGCCCGGCCCCCGCGGGCGGCACCCTAAATACGCCGCTTCGGGCTGCCGCCCGCCGTTCTGCATGGGGACGTCTCCGCCGCGCCGGTTCCTCTATCGCGGGCGGAGCACGGAGGCACGTACCGGCGAGACTCTGCTCGCGGCGGTCTCGCACGGAGGCCTTCCGTTGCTGGAAAGGTCGCTGCGCTACCACCGCCCCCGCGCTCCGTTCTGCGGAATCGGCCAGTGCACCGGCTGCCTGGTCCGCGTGAACGGGGACCCGACCGTGCGCTCGTGCCGGTACCTCCCCTCCGAGGGGGACCGGGTCGACTCCCCCCGAGGATGGCCGTCCGTCCGGCGGGACCTGTTCGGACTGCTCGACCTCCTCTTCCCTCAGGGGATCGACGCGTTTCGGTCGTTGCGTCGACCGATGTTCGCGACGCCGCTCTACCAGCGGGTCGTGCGCCGCCTCTCAGGATACGGGCCGCCTCCCCCCGGCGTGCCTCCTCCGGAGCCGAGCGGACCCCTCCTGCGTAAGGCGGAGGTCGTGGTCGTCGGCGGGGGAGCCTCCGGCGAGGCGGTCTCGCACTGGCTACAGGCCCACGGTGCCCATCCCCTCCGGATCGATCGGGCCCTCGGGCCGACGAACGGCGTGGGCCCCGACGTGCTGACCGGCACCTCCGTCACGTTCCTCACGCCTCCCCGACCGAACCAGGAGTATCCGTTCGCTCTGCTCGGGTTTGACTCGGCCGGCGGCGGAGTCTGTGTGAGCGCCCGGTCGGTGATTCTCGCGACCGGAGGGTACGACGCCTCGCTTCTGTTCGGGAACAACGACCGGCCGGGGGTGATGACGGCGGACCTTGCGCTCGCCTTTTCCCCGGAGCAGGAACGTTCCTGGTTCCACCGTGCGATCGTGGTCGGAGGGGGGGACCGGGCGAACGAGGTCCTCGAGCGGTTGGGCTCCCGCGTGGCTGCGGTCGTCGCCCCGGGAGAGATCCGTCCGGACGTCGTGCGCATCGCCTCCGAGCTCGACATCCCTCTCTACCCCCGCTCGCTCGTGCTGCGGGCACGCGGTCGTTCACGCGTTCGCGGCCTCGACCTCAAAGGCCGAGGGGGCGGCCCTCGCTTCTCGCTCGCCGGTGATGCGGTCGTCTTGGCCCACCGACGCCTACCCAACGTCCCCCTCTTCCGGCTGGCGGGAGCTCGGACGGTCTGGCACCCCGCGACCGCCGCCCATTATCCCGAAGTCGACCCCTCGGGCCGGACCAGCGTTCCCGGGCTCTACGCCGTCGGTCCGGTCGCCGGTCCGGGGGCCGTGACGCCGGCGGCGGTCGGCGAGGCGGTCACGGTCGGAGCGGGCGAACGTCCGGTCGTGGGACCGTCCCCGATCGCGCACGAGGTGCCCGCGCCGGGGGAGCTCGAGGGATACTACCGAGAGCTCCTACGAGAACCCCGCCGCGGACGATGGATCGCCTGCCGTTGCGAGGACATCCTCCTCCGAGAGGTCGAAGCGGCGAGCCGCGCTGGCTACCGTGGCGGCGAGCTCGTCAAGCGCTATTCCGCCCTCGGAACCGGCCTCTGCCAGGGGCGATACTGCTTACCGGACGTGGTCCTCGTCCTTTCGGTCCTGGAAGGGCGGCCTCCGCCCGAGGTCGGGACGGTCACGGCCCGGCCGCCGGTCTTCCCGACGACCCTGCGCGCGCTCTCTTCTCTCGATACGGTGACCGCCGAGGAGGCTGCATGACGTCCGTCCCCCGCAGCCGTTACCGCACGGTAATCGTCGGCGCCGGCATCGTCGGACTCTACACCGCCTACCATCTCGCCCGAGCCGGCGCCGGACCGACGCTCGTCGTCGACCGGGGTTTCCTCTCGGGCGGCGCTTCCGGTCGCAACGGCGGAGGGGTCCGGCAGCAATGGGAGACTCGGGCGACGATCCGCCTCGCCCGCGAATCGGTCGATGCCTACCGCCGGTTCGGCCGGGAGTTCGGTTTCAACCCTTGGTTCCGCCAAGGAGGGTACCTGTTCCTGGCCGAGAACGCGGCCGAGCTCGAGCGATTGCGGACGGTGCACGACCTCGTTCGGTCGGAGGGACTCCCGTCCGAGGTCCTCAGCAGGGAGGAGGTCGCCCTCCGGGTGGAGGGGATCGCCCCGGGGGCGGCCGTGGGCGGAACGTTCCTCGCTTCGGACGGGACGCTCTATCCGTTCCCCGTGGTCTGGGGTGTCTACGAAGCGGTCCGGTCGCTCGGCGTCGACGTCGTCTTCGGGGTAGACGCGCTCGGCCTAGAGGTCCGCGACGGGACGGTCGTCGGGGTGCGAACGACGGCCGACACGGTCGCCACCGAGTGCGTGGTCAATGCCGCGGGCGGCTGGTCAGGCGACTTCTCCCGACGCTGTGGGCTCGAGGTTCCGAACGTGGCGACGCGCCACGAGATCTTCGCCACCGAGGCGCTGAAGCCGTTCCTCGACCCGATGGTCGTGCGACCGTCCGATGGGCTCTATTTCAGTCAGACGGTCCGAGGGGAGCTCGTCGGGGGAGTCCTCGTGCCGCACCCGACCGGCACCTCGACCGGCATGCCGAGCTCGGCGAGGTTCCTCACCGTGATGAGCCGGGCGCTCGTGGGCCTGATTCCCCGGCTCGCTCCGGTGAGGGTGTTGAGGGCCTGGTCCGGCTTCTACGACGACACTCCGGACGGCTTCGCGGTGATCGGCGAGGACCCGCGCGTTCGAGGGTTCGTCCACGCGAACGGGTTCGGCGGTCACGGGTTCATGCTCGCCCCGGCCGCGACGCGACGGGTCGCCCAAGCGGTGCTCCGGGAAGCGACCGACCTCGACCCGACGCTCTTCTCTCCGGCCCGCTTCCTCGTCAAAGCCGCTCCGAGCGTCGCCGAACGGCTTCAGCTGGGCTAGCCTCGCCGCCACCGTCTTGACCCGGCGGTGGGCTTCCTCACCTCGTGATCGGTCAGTTCCCCTGGGACCCCTTCCCGCCGGGAGAACCCGAGCCCAAGGGACCGGACCCGATGCAGAGCCTCGCCTACCGAGCCGCGGTCACCGGGGCCGATGCCTACCGTTCCGTTCGCCTCGCCGTCCGTCGCGAGAACGGGACGCTGCGCCTCGGCAACCGGTTCGTGGCGGACGGGCGCTACCGGGACGTCGCGTTCGTGGCGTTCGGGAACGCCGCGAACTCGATGGCCCTCGCCGCCCTGCATGCGATCGGAGACCGGCTCACGCAGGGGTTCCTCGCGGGACCGGAACCGTCGTCTCCCGAACTTCCGTTCCAGGGTCTCACCGTCGCGCCGGGATGGGGCGGCGCCCCCGAGGCCCCGGCGGTCGTCGCCGCCGCCACCGAGATCGCCGAGGGTCTCACCGAACAGGACCTCCTCCTGGTCCTCCTCTCCCCGGGGAGCGTTCGCACGCTCGCCGCTCCGCCTCCCGGCCTGACCGCGGAGGAGTTCTCAGAGCTCCTCAGGCGAGCCCATGACGCCGGAGCAGGCGGCCGCGAGGTGAGCCTGCTCGCGCGGGTCGTCGGGACGGGGGCGGTCGGAGGGCGGCTCGCGACTTCGGTCAAGCGAGCCGACGTCGCGACCCTCCTGGTAGACCATGGCGACGGACCGGGCTCGGTCGGCGGGGGTCCGATGCGACCGGTTGCCTCCTCGGAGAGGGTCGCGGCTCGCTCGCTCCTCGAGCGGTTGGGACTCTCCTCCGTCCTCCATCCGAAGACCCTCGAGTCGCTCGCGCCCGGTGGGCCCGACCCCGCACCGCTCCCCGGCCGGGTCGGGTCGCCGGTCGTGGTCGCGAGCCCCTCGGACGCGCTGCGCTCCGCCGCGGACGCCCTCTTCGACAAGGGCTGGACGAGTCGGCTCGGCTTCCTCGAGATCCCCGACGGACCCGAGGAGAGCGCGGAGAGGTTCCTTCAGCGAAGCGAGGAGCTCATCGCCGCGGAGCGCCTCAGCCCGGACAGTCGCACGAAGGGCGTCGGGGTCTTCGCGATGACGACCCTCGGACTCCCCGAGGGGGTCGACGAAGGACCCGCGCTCGGCCGGTTCCTCGTCCGGTCGCGCACGCTCGTGCGACGTCGGGAGATGAGCGTCGGCCTGTTCCGGACCGCGGGAGCGCTCGGCACTCCGGAGTATCCGGCGGGGGCCGTGGTCGGTTCGCCGACCGACCCGGAGGCCCGGGTCCTCCCCGGACATGCGCGCGCCGTGCCGATGCGCCGAGGGATCACCGACGTCGGACTGCTCGCGGTGGCGCTCTGCCCGGTCCCGGGCGCCGCGGCGGCCGGCCGCCGGGACGCCTAGCGAGCGAATCTAACTCTGCGCGTCCGGCTTGCGAGGGGGCGAGCGCGACTCCTCTTCCTCGAAGTGACGCTTGAGCGCCATGTACTCGGCGAAGGAGATCTGGCGCCGCGCCCGCACCGCGCCCGCCTGACGCAGGCTCGAGATCCGGTAGGTCTCGAGGAGCTCGGCGACCGGTCGGGCGCTCTCGAGCGATTTCGGGGGGGTGGCCGGGGCGCCCGCGGCGGCTCTCGGGAGGGGGCTCCCCGTCGGACGGTCGATCGGGACCGTCGCGATGAGGCGCTCGGTCTCCCGGGTAGGGGTCGCCTCGGCCTCCCTCTCGGCGTGTTCCGGGGCGGCGGCCAGATACTGGATCAGCAGGGCGTGCTCGGTGGGGGTGAGGTCGCCGTCGGCCCGCAACAGGTCGATGAGCTCGCGCTGCCGAGGCCGGTACGTCCCCACCAGTTCGGAGAGGTCCCGGTCGGCCCGGGTGATCGGAGCGGCCGCGATCGGAGGGCCCGTGAGCGCGTCGAGGTCCGCGGTGAGCCGGTCGAGCTCCCGGGCGAGCTCCTCGGGCTTCGGGGCTCCGCCGTCGTCCCCCGTCTCGAATCGGGCCGAGAGTCGAACGACCCCTTGGGGCCGATCGGTGCCGAGAGGGCGCTCGACCGAGAGCTCGACTTCACGCCGGCGGAGAGGCACGCCGCCCAACGGGCGGCCGCGGAGAAAACGTACGCGCGTCGCGGCAGCGCGACGCCCGGTTCGGTGTGCACTTACGAAGGTTCACCTACTTTCATACAGTAACTATAAAAGGGTCCGCGGCCCTAGCGAAGGCGAGGCTGAAGACATGGAACCGGACCGCGCCCGCCGCTCCGCGGGCGGACCTATCACGGGCACCGATGCGTGCGACAGCCGCGACGGCCGTGCGCTCTGTCCCGTTCTGGCCGCGGTCGGCGTGATCGGGACCGAGTGGCGTCTCGCGATCGTCCACCGGCTGCTCGAGGGCCCGCAGCGATTCAGCGAGATCCTGAAGTCGAACCCCCGCTTGAACGCGAAGACCCTCAGCGCGACCCTGAAATTCCTCGAGAGTCAAGGCGTCGTGCAGCGTACCGTGGTGAGCACTCGCCCGTTCTCCGTCGTCTACTCGCTCACCGAGATGGGGCTCGGTCTCGCCCCGGCGGCGCGCGAGTTGCGCGCCTGGGGCGAGCGATGGCTCCTGCCGCGCTCGAGCGCTACCAACCGCGCGGCCGCGAACGCTCGGCGCCCTCCGACGATCCAGGGGGAGCTCCCGCGGATCGTGCTCGCCGAAACCGACAGCCACCGCACCCGCTGAGTCGGGACCTCGGTCGCGGGCGACCTCGATCGCCTTCGGGGAGAAGTCCTCCCCGGTCACGACGGCTCCCCGACGCGCCCAGGAGAGTGGGTCGAGGCCGAGGTGGCACTACAGGTGGAGAAGCCTCCGACCGGCGACGGGCCCCGCCTCTTCGACCTCCACCGGGTCGAGGGTGGACCGACCGCGAGGGAAACCGGGAACGTCGTAGACCGGCGAGCGGAGATGGTACGGCACGAGCGCATCCCACTCCCTGCGGTTCCCCCGCAACGCTACCGAGGGGAAGGGTCTCGCCACGGGAATCGAAGCACGGGAACGCGTCAGGTCGTTGTCGACCGACGCCCGGGCCCGATGGAACGCCCGAAGGAGAGGTGTTTCACCTTCTCTCCACGGCGCTTCAAATACCGTCCGCCGCGGTCTCTCCCTT
>JASHTB010000091.1 GCA_030040775.1 Thermoplasmata archaeon
GCCTTCACTCGCTCGATCGGCACCGTTGACGCGCCGGTCCCCGAGAACGCGGACCTCGAGGAGATCCGGCGAGCCTCTCTCACGAACGAGGTGGGCACTCCGGACCATCGCGCCGTACCGGCGATGGAGGAGTCGATCGCCGCCGCTCGGCGGGAGGGGGACAGCGTCGGCGGGGTCGTGGAAGTGCGTGCGAGCGGCCTCCCCGTCGGCCTCGGCGAACCGTTCTTCGACTCGATCGAGAGCGTGATCGCGCATGCCGCGTTCTCAGTTCCCGCCGTGAAGGCGATCGAGTTCGGAGCCGGGTTCCGGGCCGCACGGATGCGGGGGAGCGAGCACAACGACCCGTTCGTCTTCAGGGACGGCCGGGTCGAGACCGAGACCAACCACGCAGGAGGGATCCTCGGAGGGCTCGCGACCGGGATGCCGCTCGTGTTCCGGGTGGCGGTGAAGCCGACCTCATCCATTGCCCGGCCGCAGCGGACCGTGAACCTCGATACCCGGTCGAACACGACGGTCATCGTCACGGGCCGGCATGACCCGTGCATCGTTCCGCGAGCCGTGGTCGTGCTCGAGTCGGTGACCCGGATGGTCCTCGCGGACCTCGCCTTCACGGGAGGGTTCCTCAAGTGAGCGACGACCGGCCCATTCCGAGCGCGATCCTCGGAGCCAGCGGGTACATCGGCCAGCACTTCGCCCGTCTCCTCGCCGACCATCCTCGCTTCGAGAGCCCCCTTCTCCTCGCGAGCGAGCGGTCCGTCGGGCGCCGCCTCGCCGAGGTCTGGCAGCTCGCCGAACCCCCGCCGCCCACGCTCGAAACCCGCGTGCTCCGGTCGTTCACTGCGGCCCGGCTCGCGCGGAGCGGAGTTCGCGTCGTCTTCTCGGCCCTCCCGTCCGGGACCGCGGGCCCGGTAGAGTCCGAGCTCGTCCGCCGGGGGGTCTCGGTCTTTTCGAATGCGGCAGACCATCGAATGGACCGGACCGTCCCGCTCCTCGTTCCCGAGGTCAATGCCGACCACCTCGCGATCGCCGCGAAGCGCGGCCGCCGCCGCGGCCTCCTCGTCACCAATCCGAACTGCTCCGCGACCGGGCTCGTCCTCGCGCTCGCGCCGGTCGGCGAGCTCCTCGCGCCTCGGTCGATCCACGTCTCGACCTACCAGTCCCTCTCCGGCGCCGGCTATCCCGGCGTTCCGTCGCTCGCGATCGCCGACAACGTCGTGCCGTTCATCCGGGAGGAGGAGGAGAAGTTGCAGCGCGAGACCGCCCGCATCCTCGGCACTCGGAAGGGTTCGCGCATCGACCCGCTCCCGACTCCGGTGCTCGCGCACTGCGTCCGGGTCGCCACGCGCGAAGGCCACCTGGAGTCCGTGACGGTGGAGGCGACCCGCCGACCTTCGCTCTCGTCGATCGAGGAAGCCTGGCGGTCGTTCGATCCGCTGGCCGGCCTCGGTCTGCCCACGGCGCCGCACCCGCCGATCGAGCTCCGAGCCGAAGCGGACCGGCCTCAACCGCTTCGGGACCGTTGGGCGGGCAGCCCGTTCCGTGCCCGTGGGATGGCCGCCGTGGTCGGTCGGATCCGATGGGAGCCGCCCTACCTCCGCTTCTTCGTGCTCTCCCACAACGCGGTACGCGGAGGGGCCGGCGCCTCCGTGCTGAACGCCGAGCTCGCCTTCGCCCGCGGGCTCGTCCCGATGGTGGGAGGTTAGCCGCCGTGGCTCGTTCCCCTCCCCCCATCGTGCTCAAGTTCGGCGGCGCGTCGCTGACCGACCCCGCCCGGGTCGTGAGCGACGTCCGGTCGGCCCTTGCGGAGCGGGCACCGGTCGTCGTCGTCGCCTCAGCCCGCGAGGGCGTTACCGACCTCCTTCTGGAGGCGCTCGCCCATCCCCGGTCGGCCGCGATTCACCGACGGGTCTTCGACGAGGTGCGCCGTGCCCACCCGCACCTCCCGCCGTCCGGACGACGGACGCTTTCCCGGGTGCGCCAACTCTTGACCCAGCTCGAGGGGTCTTCCCGGCGAGACGCGCCTCTCGCGGACCGCCTGCTCAGCCAGGGAGAGCGTCTCGCCGTCCACTGGCTTTCCTCGGAGCTCCGCCAGCACGGAATCCCCGCGGTTCCGGTCGAATCGGACCACCTCGGCCTGATCACCGACAATACCTACGGCGCCTCGTGCATCCTGTTCGACCGGTCGAGGACGGCGGTCCGAAGAGGCCTCGGCCGATTGTTGGCCCGGGGTAATCTCCCGGTCGTTACCGGCTATTTCGGACGGAGCCTAGAAGGCCGAGTGGCAACGCTGGGCCGAGGGGGCTCTGACTACGCCGCAGCGGCGATCGGGGCGCTGATCGGGGCGTCGCGGGTCGAGCTCGTTAAGCGACACGTGGCGGTCCTCTCGGCCGACCCCTCCGAGGTGTCGGACGCGCGCCCGATCCCCGAGCTCTCCTACGAGGAGGCCGAGGAGCTGGCCCAGTTCGGGGCGCGGGTGCTCCATCCGCTGACGATCGAGCCGGCCCGCGCGCAGTCGGTCGTTCTCAGGGTGCGCTCGCTCGAGGACCCGAGCGTCGTCACGACAATCGCTCCGGCAAGGGCTGGTCGGCGGAACCGGGCGCTTACGATGCTCCGCCCGCTCCGCCTCCTGCGTCTGCGCGTACCGGGAGGTCGTCAACGTCCGGGAATCGTTGCCGAGGTCTCTCAACGCCTCGCGGCGGCCGGGGTCAACCTGGTCCAGCTCTACACCTCCTCCGCCCTGCTCTGCCTCGTTCTCGACCCTCCGCAGGTCCTTGCGGCGATCCGGGCGCTCGCTCCCGTGACCCGGGAGGCGGCTGCCATGGTGGAAGGACCGTATCCGGTCACGCTCGTCATCGCCATCGGCGACGGGGTGATGGAGGACCTCGGCCGGATTCCTGCGGCCGCCGTGTCGGGGGCCGAGGGATTCAGCGCGACGCCCCGTGCCCTCTCGATCGCCGTCCCCGATCGCCGAGGTCCCGAGGTGCTGCGGGCGCTCCATCGGACCCTCGTAACGGAGAGCGCGTCGTGACCGACCCGTGGGAAGAGTTCGTCAAACGAGCCCGGCACGCAGAGTGCGCGGGCTACTTCGAGAGAAGCGGGGACCGCGCACGAGGGAGAGGCCTCGCCGTCTCGTTCGCGGGGGCCGAGGAAATCCGGACCGTCACGGCGTCCACCGACGTCGCGGAGTTCGCCCGGGGCTGCGACCGA
>JASHTB010000092.1 GCA_030040775.1 Thermoplasmata archaeon
CCCGACGCGGCCGTCCCGCGCCTGCCCCGTCGATTTCCGCGGCACCCATTTCGACCCTTCCCGGGGTTCGAGGCGAGGCGGGCTACGCGCAGGCAGGGGTCCCCCTTGCCTCTCTCCCTATTCGCCTCAGTCAGCGACGGTGAATTCGATCGGCCTTCCCCGGGCCCCGAGGCCCCGCCTCCCTCTCATTGGCGGACCGATTGAGTCGGCACGGCCGCCGTCCGCCCAACGGAGACCACCCGCATGTATTTCTGACCCGGTTCCGTGCCCCGGCGACCAGCTCTGTGGACGCCCTCGACTACGCGATCTACCGGAACCTCTCTCGCGACGGTCTCTCCCGGTTTTGGGCGTGCCGTAGGCTAGTCGACCCTCGCGTTACCGCCCGCGAGATCGCGGACAGGGTGGGGTTGAGCGAAGCCGGCGTACGCTCTCGCCTTGCCGGCCTACGCGAGCGCGGGCTTCTTCGCGGCACTTCGGTGAACGTCAACCCTTCTCTCTTCGGCGCCCGCGTCGTCTTTTCGGAGGTTCCAATCCGGGACCCGCTCGAGGCCGAGAAGTTGTTCCGAGACCTCGCCGTGGTGGACGGCGTCCTTTTCGCGCGGGACCTCATGGACGAGCAGGACCGCAAGGTGAGGGTCTACTACGTTTCTGATACGCCGAGCGCGACCCAACGACGAACGGCCCTTCTCCGCCGCCTTTCCCCGAACGGGCTGGTCCGCGGCCCGAACCCCTACTGGATCCCGGCCTGCGACCGGGAACTGACCCCGCTGGACTGGAGGCTCCTCTCGGTCTTTCGAAACTCCCCCGACGAGAACCTTGCCGGTTTCGCCTCGGCCGCCGGCATCAGCCAGAAGACGACCGCACGTCGGTTCGGTGCCCTTCTCGACTCGCGGGCCTGCTGGTGGAGCCATAGCAGCGACTCGGAAGAGTGGCCGCTGGCGCTCCTCCTCCTCACGGTGCAGGCCGAAGCCAACGCGGCGACGCTCGCGGACGAGGTCGCCCGGCAAGTAGGGAGCTGGTTACCGGTCGCGGCGGACGGCTTCGGGGTGAATCCGGAATCTCCGCGTCGACCGGTGGCCGGACTCGTTCCGGTCGAGACGCCTGCGGCGCTCGAACGAGGGGTGCGACGTCTGCTCGCCGTGAAGGGCGTTCAAGCAGTCCAACGGACCTTCGGTCTCGGTTCCTCTACGTATTCTCAATGGGTCGACGAGCAGCTCTCAACCCGGGTCGGACCCTTACCGTGACGTCCGTCCCGGGCGACCCGTGAGGTCCCTCACGGGAGGCTATCGTCGGACGGTCGAGAGGTCTTCCTTCAGCATGCGACGATCGTCCGGACTGCGGATTTTACGGCCGGTCGACTCGGCCGAGCGGACGTACCGGTCGCGGAGACGTGGCTTTCCTGCGACAGCCGACGCCCGGGCCAGCGCCTCGTATCCGTAGGCGACGTAAAACGGGGCGAGATGCGCGGAGCGGGCGATTTCGAGCGCTCGACGGCCGTGGTAGAAGGCGGGCTCGGCGCGGCCGAGAACCGAGTAGACCCGGGAAATCTGCCACTCGCCGATGGAGCGTTGGAGCGCGCGGCCCGCGTGGCCCCAGTGATAGCGAGACGCATGAGCC
This sequence comes from Thermoplasmata archaeon, assembly GCA_030040775.1. Taxonomy (GTDB): domain Archaea; phylum Thermoplasmatota; class Thermoplasmata; order Lutacidiplasmatales; family UBA184; genus Lutacidiplasma. The sequence goes on from JASHTB010000092.1 coordinate 1,618, forward strand.
GCGTGGAGCATCTCGTCGTTCTCGTCAGAAGTTCGGTGAGGAAGCTCAAGGAGCGACCAAGTGTAGTTGAACAGGTCGGCGCCAATCCTCCGATGCTGGCGAGGCGTCAAAGGGTCGGCGAGGCGGCGCATGTCTTTTCCGGCACCGTCCCGGGCCGCATAATCCCTTTTCCGATGGGACCGGTCTCGAGGACGGGCGGGTGCTTCCTCGCTCGCCCGGGAACGAAGGGGCGAGCGATCCCGGGGCGCCCCGCTGGCCTTCTCCTCCGCGAAGTCCTTCCTCCCGTGCGACCGACCGCCGCTTCCACTGCTTGCGAAGGTTCTATAGAGGGAACCTCGACCATTGCATGGGAGTCGGCCGACGCTCGTCGCCCGGGCCTCGGCCGATCGGGACGAGAGGAACCCCGACGATACGCGGTGGGAGAGATCCTGATCCGGGACGTAAGCCGGCCCCCGACCCGTCAGTGGGTGCCGCCCATCGGGGCGATGGGGGGGCCTCCCGCCCATGAACTCTACCGGGACCTTGTTCTGCACGCGGGTCTCCGCTTGCTGAGGGATACCGAGGCAAACCCGTGCATCGCGATCCGTGACGGTGAGCATCGACACATCTTCCGGGTCCCCAGCGCGGAGCTTCGAGAGGCTCTCGACCGATTTCGGATGCGGCGGAACCTGCGGCCCGTCCCCGAGCAGGAACTCGCCGACTTCGCCCGGGTCGTGCAGGCCCGGGCCTCTGACCCGGACCTCTTTGTCCCGACGTTCGACCCGGGAGAGACCGACCGAGCCGGCGCGAGGCCGGACTCCCGTCGGGATACGGAATCCGACCCTCTACCCGAGAGAGAAGGAGCGGGCTGGCTGGGGGAGCTGGATGCGATCCTGCGCGAAGCGGACGAGGTCCGGGGACCGGCTCCTTCGACCGAGCAGGTCATCGTGAAGGCACCGTCCGCGTGGAACGAAGTGGTGGACCACCTCGGACCGAGCGATCCGTCGACCGCACCGCCGCTTCGCCCGGCGGTATCGGGTGCGCGAATGTCGGCGCCGGCCCAGGAAGGACTGCCGAGGTACCTCGAGGTCCTTCGGTCGCTGGTTCAGGAAGGCGGCTGGCTCGGTACGACCGCCGAGCTCTCGACACTGGTGGGCGAGACTCCCGGACAGGTGTTCGCTTGCCTGCGCGACTATCGCTCCGCCCTTGCGGACAGCGATATCGTCGTGGCCCCGGTCGAGACGAAAGACGGCTGGAGGTGGCTCGCGGTCGACCGCGCGCACCTCCGCTCCGTTCGCTCGTAGGGGTAGGCGTTCGGCGGGCCCGTTCAGGAGGGGGGTTCCTGAACGGCAGCACGCTTCCCTTTCGGCACGTAGTCAAAGAACCGTTCCACGCCCTCGGGGGAAGACCACTCCGACCTCAGTCGGGTACGCCTCTCGCCCCGGCGGAGCGCGGCGAGGAACTGCCGATTCAGGTCTCGGGCGCTCACACCGGTCAGCGTGCCCTCGACTCGAAACTCCTTCGGGTCCTCGCTAGGCGTCACCCGGCCGCCGGGAACGAGGGACTCCAGAATCGGACGGACCGCCTCGGGGCGCTCCGTGCTCACGGTCGCTCTCAACTCGAACCGGCGCATGGCCGCTCGACCCTCCCGTTTCACCCGCGGTGCGCCACGGGCGCTTGCACCTTACGGGCCCCCGCCGAGCCGCTGAGGGACCGAAACCTCCGCCCGAGGCGAAGCGGCGGGGTGCCCCGCCGGAACCATCGGAAGCTCTCGGCGACGGGATACCTGACGGCGCCTCCGGAGGTAGCGCGCCGCCCCCTCGATCACGCGCTCGCGCACCATCGCCGGGTTCGCGAAGGAGAAGAGGGACGGCTCGAGGTAGCAGGCGAGGGCGCACTTGTTGCATGAGGTGTACCGGTCCCAATCGAACGAGTTCCAGAGGGCGCGAATGTCGACGTCCCACACCGGCATCTTCCCGCTGTACTCCTGGAGAACGTAGCACGGCTGCACGATCCTTCCGCTCGGGTCGATGTTGATCGTGAGCCACGGCCGGCAGGTCCACGGGTCGCCTCCGTACCAGGAACGGAGCAGGGCTTCGAAGTAGTCGGTCGATTCGAGGATGGGAGCCCCCGATCGTTTGAGATGGAGCAGCCGCTCGAGCGTCGGACGGAGGGCTTGGGTGGCCGGGCTCATCGCGTCCGCGCTCGAGTAATCGTAGGCAACCTGTACCGTGATGCGAATGCCGAGCTCCTCGGCGAGCCGGACGAGCGGCTCGGCGTGGCCGAGGTTGTCCTTGGTCACGGTGTGGCTGATCGCGACGGGCAACTCTCCCCCGACGGCGCGGATGCCCGCGACCGCACGTTCGAAAGAGCGCGGGATCCCTCGCAGGCGGTCGTGGGTCTCATTCATCCCATCCAACGAAACGAACAGGTACTCCAGGTGACGACGGATCTCGCGGTACCGTTGCGCCAGAAGCCAGCCGTTCGTCACGACCGACGTGTGGAACCGAGCGTTCGCCTCTTCCAGGATGGCCGGAAGGTCGGGGCGAAGGAGCGGCTCCCCTCCTTCGAAGCCGAGGAAGGAGACGCCGGCTCTCTCGAGAGCCTTCATCATCCGGACCTCGTCGGCCACGGAGAGCAACGGGTCGTCCTCACGCCTCCAGAACGGACACATCTGGCACTCGAGGTTGCACCGGTAGAGGAGCTTGTGACCCGCGAGGACCGGGGTCTTCTCCCCCCGCAGCGCACGGAACGACCGCGACAGTCCTCGAATGACCACGGGACGAAGGATAGTCATTCCAAACCTTGGGGCGAACCGTTCGAAGGCCCTGCTGGCGTCCGCACCGTAGCTCCCTAACGACCCCTTCTCCTTAAGGGCGAGCATCCCGGGGCGGGGAGGATACTCCGCCGGTCCGCGGCACCCCGCTCGAGAGTACGCCCCACGCGTGCTGGCGCCCGTGGGTCCGGAATCGCTCCTCGGTCAATCCTCCCGCCAACGGAACAACCGGGTAGCTGCGACCGCGAGGACGAGAGCCACCACGACGACGATCACTAGGTCGGTGTACACTTCAGTTGGATTGTTGTAGACCATCGCGGAGTTGAGTCCGTCGATGACGTAGAAAAGCGGCAGGACATGGGCCACCGGGACGAGCCACGAGGGGAAGAGGGCAACCGGAAAGAACGTCCCCGAGAGGAACATCATCGGGAACGTGATGATGTTCCCCACCACGCCCGCGCTCTCGGGTTGGGTGGAGACCGACCCGGCTAGCAGGCCGAGCGAGACGAAAAGGATCGGGGCGACGACCAGGAACGGCAGCGCCAGCAGCGTGAGGGTGACGTGGGCACCGAAGAGCGCCTGGCCGAGGAGGACCATCAGGACGGCCGAGAGGCAAGCGAGCGACACGTACCAGAGAAGCGTCGCCGTGAGCCATTCCGCCCGGGTGAGCGGCGTGAGGGAAAGCTGCCGGAACAGCTTGTCGCGCTTCCAAGTAGAGCTGATGTTCACCATGGAGAACATCGGGCTGACCAGCACCGAGAAGCCGATGAGACCCGGAACAAGGTAGTCGATGTACTTGTAGAGGGGACCCCCGACCGTCTCGAACTCGGGTGTGACGACCTCCGAGCCCCCGGCGAGACGGAGGTTCATCGCGTTCGCCGCCCCCGCGACCGCCCCCTCGACGATCCCGGCCTCCGCCCCGGCGGCCGGGTTGGTGTAGACGGTGAGGTCGACCGGGGTCCGGTTCGCGACGTCGGAAGCAAATCCGTCCGGGATCACGAGGCCCGCGCTCAGGCTGTTGGCCTTGAGGTAGCTCGAGAGGTTGCCGGCGGACGGAGAGACGAAGCTCAACGAGACCGCTCCGGTGGCATTGAGGGCGCTAAGGAACGCGACGCTGGTCGCCGAGTTGTGGTCCAGGTTCTGGACCGTGAGCGGCACCGGACTGCTCCCTGAGCTGGCGAAAACCGACCCGAAAATGAGGATCAAAATAACGGGGAACACGAGAGCGAAGAACAGCCCGAGGGGGTTCCGGATGTATCCCTTCGCGAACGCCGGCAGATACGTCACTACGTTCCGGAACTTCACGGGCCCCCCTCGGGTTCGGGCTCGGCGGGGAGCGACCCATTCTCCATCCGGCCGACGAGCCGGATGAAGACGTCCTCCAGAGTATCGGACCGCGTCGAGAAGCTCTCCCATTTCAAGCCGCTCGCCCTGATCGTCTCGAGGATCTGCAGTGCATCGGCCTTCGAGCCGAGCTCAACCTCGACGGCCCCGTCGTCGCGGGTCACCCGCAACCCGAGGGAAGCGAGGCGGTCCGCGAGGGCCGATTCGCCGACGAGCCGTAGCCGCTCAGGACGACCGAAGCGGCGAATGATCTCGTCCGGGGAACCCGTGGCGACGATCCGCCCGAGGTTGATGATGGAGATCCGGTCGGACAGCTGCTGGGCCTCCTCGAGGTAATGGGTGGTCAGGAAGACCGTTCGACCCTCTCCCTTGAGGCGTCGGATCACCTCCCAGATCGCCCGACGCGCCCGAGGGTCAAGCCCGGTCGTCGGTTCGTCCAGAAAGCAGAGTTCGGGGTCGTTGACCAGCGCGAGGGCGACTCCCATCTTCTGATGCTGGCCGCCCGAGAGGGTGTCGTACCGGTCGTCCGCCTTGTCGGAAAGTTGCACCAGCGCGAGCAGCTCGTCCTCGTCGACCTTCCTTTCGAAAAGCCGTGCGTAGAGACGGATCCCTTCACGAGGGGTGAGTTTCGGAAAGAAATGGAAATCTTGAGGGGTCACTCCGATCCGCGTTCGGAGCCGGGCCAGGTCAATCCACGGGTCGAGGCCGAGAACTCGTACGTCCCCGGCCGTCCGTCGCCTGAGCCCCTCCAGGATCTCGACCGTGGTCGTCTTGCCCGCACCGTTCGGGCCCAGGAACGAGAATACCTCCCCCGAACGAACGTCGAAGTCGACGCCGTCCACAGCGCGCAGCGCACCGTAGCTCTTGACGAGCCTCGAGACCTCGACGCTCGCGCTCATTCCTCGTCGCTCCTGCCTTGAGCGGCCGACCCACGGGAAGAGGCTCGCACCTCCCATAAGCCCGCTCGCCGCCGTAGCCCGTCGAAGTTCCGAGTGAGGCGGGCGAGACGGGAGTGGTGACGACGTCCGGGCCCGCGAGGACCGCCTCTTCCCTATACGGGATGGACCTTGAGAAATCGCTCCAGGACGTTCGCGACCCCGTTCTCCCGGTCGTCGAACTCGTACTCGACGTTCACGATCGGCTGGGGAACGTGGACGATCCGGCGCAGGTCTACGGGGCTGCCGTCGAGGACGATCTCCGCTTCGGACCGGCGAATCGTCTCTTCGAGCTCGCGGACCTGCTCGGTGCTGTACCCCATCGAGGGAAGGACCTTCGTGAGGTGCGGATACTCCGCATAAACCTGAACGAGGCTCCCCGTCGCGGTTCGGCGCGCGTCGACGACGATCGCCCCGTTCGCCTCCGCGACCAGGGTCGCCGCGCCGAACGACATCCCTCCGTGGGTCAACGTGGGCCCGTCCTCCACGACGATCACCCGGCGGCCGCGAAGGCGGCCAGGGTCCTTCACCGCCAGCCGAAGGCCGGCGTGAACGACGAGGGCCCTCGGGTTCACGCGGGCCGCGCTCTGCTCAATCGCATGGATGTTGGCCGGGGTAGCGGAGTCGACCTTGCTGATGACGATCACGTCCGCGCGGCGAAAGTTCGCCTCGCCCGGGTGGTAGGTAAGCTCATGGCCCGCGCGATGCGGGTCGGCCACGACGAAGTGAAGGTCGGGTCGGAAGAACGGTAGGTCGTTGTTTCCGCCGTCCCACAGGACGATGTCCGACTCCTTCTCGGCGGCCCGCAGGATCGGTTCGTAGTCGACCCCCGCGAAGACGACCGCTCCGTCCCTCAGGTGGGGCTCGTACTCCTCCCGTTCCTCGATCGTGCAGTCGGCGCGGTCGAGGTCTTCCAGCGTGGCGAACCGCTGGAGGGCCTGCCTCGCGAGGTCTCCGTACGGCATCGGATGGCGAACGATGGCGACCTTTCGGCCGCGCGAGCGGAGGAATCGAGAGACGAAACGCGTGAGAGGGCTCTTCCCCGCCCCGGTCCGGACCGCGCAAACGCTCACCACCGGTCGGGACGAGACGAGCTCGGTCGCGCGGGGACCGGGGAGTAGGAAGCTCGCGCCCGCGGCGAGCGCGATCGAGGCCTTGTGCATCACCTCCACGTGCGGCAGGTCCGAATAGGACAGGACCACGAGGTCGACCTCCTTCGTCCGAACGATTTCGGCGAGGTCGGATTCCGCCACGATGGGAATCCCTTCCGGGTACTGGGAGCCCGCGAGGGACGTGGGATAGAGTCGGCCGGCGATGTTCGGGATCTGCGCCGCCGTGAACGAGACGACCTCGTAGGCGGGGTTCCCCCGGTAGAGGAGGTTGAAATTATGGAAGTCGCGACCTGCGGCACCGAGGATCACGACCCGCGTGGGACGCATGGTCTTCGGCTGGCCCGGGCCAGAGATAAAGGCGGCGTGCACGGCGGGCGAATGGCCCGAGGACTCTCAACGGCGCGAACGGGGTCGGTTCGCCCCCGAGGAGGTCGGTTCGGCCCCCGTCGGAAAGAGGAGGATCCGGTCCTCCTCAGTCGAGCCGATCTGGTCGACCTCCTTCAGCACTCGGACCGCCTCCTGTCCGTTCGGAGAGAGCTGGTAGGACTCTCCCGCGTGGCTGATGAGACCGTCCTCCTGGAGCGTTCGCAGGTGGAACGAGAGCTTCGGCGAATCATCGATCCCAGCCGCCCGCATCACTTCGGTGAACGACGTGGGGCCTTCATCGAGACGGCGCAGGATGTGGCGGCGCAGCGGGTTCGCGAGAGCGCTCAGCGTGCCGTGCACTCGGGCCGCCGAGACGGCCGCCCGGATCTCGAGGACCGCTTGGTCGGAGAGTGTGGCGGGGTCGAATCCGACCGCCACGGGGGCCTTCCCTTCGACCCGCTCGAGGAGCTCGCCGAGGACCTGGGCGACCTCCTCGGCCCGGTGGACCGTGAACAGCCGCTCGATCCCGGCGAGCACTACGGCCGGATGAGGGTGTGTCTCGACGAACTCCAGGACCAGTTCCTGGAGCCCGACCGCCGAGTCGGAGAGCGGGAGGTCGGCGGCCGTTACCCCGGCGATCGGGTGGGCCGGCAGGGCCCCGAGAAGGAGGACCGTGCGCTTCTGCTTCGCCCACTTCTCGGCGAGGCGGACCGGGTCGCGCTCGGCTCCGCGACCGAGAGAGAACCGTCGCTGGTCCTCGATGAGATCGACGATCCTCTGGACTTCCTCCGAGCGGAACGGTTTTCTCAGGTAGTCGAACGCCCCGAGCTTCATCGCCTCGACGGCGGTCTCGACGGTCGCGTAGCCGGTGATCAAGACCACATAGACGCGGGGCCATCGCTCGCGGATCTGACGCAGTAGCTCGATACCGTTCATGCGGGGCATCCGGATGTCCGAGAGCACGACGTCGAACTCCGCGATCGAAAGCGCCTCGAGCGCCTTCGCCGCGGAGTTCACCGACTCGACCTGGTGACCCGAATCCGAGAGCAGGGTGGAGAGCTCTTCGCGAAAGACGGAGTCGTCGTCCACCACGAGGATTCGCACGGGGTCGAATCGGTCTCAGGCCACATAACGTTCGCGCCGCCGACCGCGGGGGCCCTGCGCGGAATCGGGGACCGGCGTTTCGACCGTGGACGTTACGAGGTCGGAGCCGGCGGGGCGGGCCGGGAGCCGGTCGGATGCACTCTAGGCAGCTTCACTTCGAACGTCGCTCCGCGTCCGGGCTCGGAGTCGACGTCGATCGAGCCGCCGTGCGATTCTACCACCCCGTGGCAAATCGCGAGGCCGAGTCCGGTTCCCCTCCCGTCGAGCTTCGTCGTGAAGAACGGCTCGAAAAGATGGGCCATCACTTCGGGAGCAATGCCGGGTCCGTCGTCGGTCACGAAGATGTGGGCCCAATCCGGGTCCGCCCCGACGCGGACCTCCACTCGGCCGCGGCCGTCCAGGGCATCGTAGGCGTTGTTGAGAAGGTTGGTGACCACTTGGATCAGCTGCTCTCGGTCGCCGCGGACGACCACGGGGTCGCCGGGGACGGTGACCCGGACCTCGACGTTGGGCGACTGTTTCCCCTTCAGGAACTCGACGGCTTGCATCACGAGGGGCGAGAGGTCGACCTCCCCGACCCGCGTCTCGGGCCGCCGGGCGAAGTCGAGGAGACCCCGCACGATCCGGGCCGTCGATTCCGTCTGCTGGAGGAGCGAGTCGACACGCTCGCGGATCCACGGGTCGTTCGTGCGACGCCGAACCGATTCCGCGATCATCATGATGTTCGCGAGCGGGGTGTTGATCTCATGGGCGACCCCGGCGGCGAGCTGGCCCAACGACGCGAGCCGTTCGGCATGCATGCCCGCCCGCTCCCAGGCGCGCCGTTCAGTCAGGTCGACCGCGACGCCTAGGTAGTGCGTGATCGCCCCGTCCGTCCCGCGAATCGCGGTGATAGCGAGCAGCACGGGGTGGTCGATGCCGAGCCGGTCCTGGTTGACCAGTTCCCCCGACCAGGCCCCGATGTTCGGGTCGAGGAGGTCCTTCCACATTCGGGTGTAGATGCTGCGGTCGGTCCGGCCGCTCGAGACGATGTTCGGTCGTCGGCCGATCACCTCCTCCTTAGAGTAACCGTAGATCCGCTCGAACGCGGGATTGACGTCGATGAGGTAACCGTCCCGGTCGGTGAGCTCCATCGCGTTCGTCGAATGGAGGAACGCCTGGTAGAACAGACCCGCGCTGCCGAGTTCCCCTTCAGGACCCATGCGCGGGTGCATGACGAGGAGGACCCCGGTGGCTTCTTGGTCGCCGCCGGATTGGGGGTAGACCTCGACATCGGCGGTGAGCCGTCGGTCTCGAGAGGCTGGTTCGACCACGACAGCGCGAAGCTCGACCTTCTTCTGTAGGCGCACGGCGTCCAGCCGAGCCGCCTCGAGCCGCGCGGCGGCCGGCGAAAGGAGCTCGGTCAGTCGTTGCCCGGAGGCCGGATTGGCCTTCCCCACAAACTCCTCGAACGATCGGTTCGCCCGGACCACGCGTCCGTCCCGGTCGAGCAACACAGCGGTGTCGGAGGTCTGGTCGAACGTGGTGTCGAACCAATCGCGTGCGGGCATGTCGAGACAGAAAGGAACAGGCGGCGGCCGCACTTGAGGTTCCCCTCGACCGTGGCCTCGTGCGTCAAGTCGGTTCGACGGAGAGACGATTATACCTACGCTGACAGGCGGAGGCGATGGAGAGACCGCGCGTCCTCCTTGTCCGCGAAACGTCCAGTCTCGGCGATTCCGTTCAGCTCTTGCTCGAGACGGTCGGCTTCCGCGTCGTATCGGACAGTCGCATCCCGCTGGCGCTCTCCCGGCTCGCGAGCGACCGGGACGACCCGATCCGAGCCATCGTTATCGCGTGCAACCGGCCGACTTCCGATCTCTTGCAGGGCTTCCCGGAGTCGTTCCCGGCAGCGGCTCGTGACCTCCCGCTCCTCGTGGTCGGCGACCGCGTCGCCGGAACGCGGCGTGCCTGGCCCTCGAACGTCCGGTTCGTACGACTCCCGACCGACGCGAGTCGTCTTCTAGAGCTGCTGGACGGGATGACCTCGGTTCCGGCGGCGAGCCCTGAGTCGGCCGGGCCGGCGACGAGCTAACCGCGAGCGGGGGACGACCGGCCCCCTGTCAGTCCTCTGCCTCCGCGGCCCTCGGCGGAGGAGCGGTCGGGGCCCCCACGGGTTTCGGACGAGCAATCCAGGGAATCAGCGCCACGATGAGGAGGCCCGCGGAGATCACGAAGATCAGGTGGATCGAGTCAAGGAAACCTCCGGCGGAAGGAAACGGCAGGGAGCGGTTCGCCGTGCCGAGAAAGATCGCTTGGATGGCCGATCGGGGCAGCACCGAGCTCATGATGACCAGCGTGAGGCCGAGGCTGATGGTCGTCCCGCTGTTGATGAAGGTCGTCCCGATCCCCGAGGCGACCCCCCGACGGGTGGGAGGGGCGGCGGTCATCATCGAAGCCCGGTTGGGAGCGGCGAAGAGCCCGAAACCGGCTCCCACCAGAATGAGGGGCGGAGTGAGCCCCAGGAACGACTCATCCGGTCCGATGGTGGCGAGCCACAGGAACCCGACGGCCGAAGTGACGAGTCCGGCGATGAGGAACGGCCGGGGCCCGAACCGGTCGGAGAGCCAGCCGCTCACCGGACCGAACGTGGCGATCGACGCGGAGACGGGGACGAGGAAGAGCCCGGCGGTGAACGCGCTCAGGTACCGCGGGGGGCCCTGGAGATAGAAGACGAGGATGAAGCTCAGCGCGCCCCGCGCGAGGGCGTTCAGGAGCATCGAGAGCGCCGAGAGCGAGAACGCCCGGCTGCGGAAGAGGGTGAGGTCGAGCATCGGAGAGCGTTCCCGCGCCTCGACCCACACGAAGACCCCGAGCAGCGACAGCCCGACCACGATGCTCGCGACGGCCGGGTCGAGCGGGATCTGACCCAGAGCCCCGAGGGTGACTCCGAGCAAGAGCAACGTGAGCCCTCCGGCAAAGACGAGGTTGCCGACCCAGTCGATCCTCGGCTTCTCGCGGGGCCGCGCGATCTCGTGAAGGTCGTGCCGCGCCCTCAAGGTTGCGACAAGCCCGATCGGGACGTTGACGAAGAAGATCCACCGCCACCCGATGGTGCTCGTGATGATCCCCCCCAGCACGAGCCCCGAGACCGCTCCGACGACGATGGAGACCTGGTTGATCCCGAGCGCCCGCCCGCGCTCGTTGGGGGGGAACGCGTCGGTGATGATCGCGGCGGAGTTCGAAAAGATGAAGCCGGCCCCGACCGCCTGGACGAGACGGAATCCGACGAGTTCGAGACCGGTCTCGGAGAACCCGCACAGGAACGACCCGGTCGTGAACACGGCGAAGCCGAGAACGTAGAGCCGCACGCGGCCGAACATGTCGGAAAGTCGACCGAAGTTCAGCAAGACGACCGCGGTGAGGAGCGAGTACCCGAGCAGGATCCACAGCAGGGTCGTCGCGTTCGTGTCCGGAAGTTCCCGGCCGATCGTGGGCAACGCGATCAGCACGATGTTCCCGTCGATCGCCGACATCAGGGTCGCGACGGTGGTGTTAGAAAGGACCCGCCACTTGTACTGCATCGCTAGCGCTCCGGCGAAAGGGTCCCGAGAATCGCGGCCGTACGGAACGCTTCACAGCGGCGAGCCGCCGGGCGGCTCGGCCTTCGCATGGAGGTCGCCGGGCTCCGCGGGAGGTCAGCCGAGCGGGGTCGCGGTCGACTGGTAGCCGGCGATCTCCGACGAGAGCTTGTCGATGTACTGCCGGAAGATCGCAATGACGTTGCGCGCGGTGATGACCCCGAGGACCCGATCGTCCTTGCGAACGATGATACGCCGGACGCCCAGGTTCGCCATCATCGTCACCACTTCGTCGGTCGGCGTCTCGGGGGAGCAGGAGTGGACCACGACCGAGGCGAGGTCGCTCAGCGTCACGCGGGCCGGGTCGAGCCCCCGGGCCACGACCTTTTCTAAGTAGTCCCACTCCGTGACGATGCCGGCGATCCTCGGGGGGTCTCCCGAGGTGACGACCGTGTACCCCTTACGCCGCTCGACCATCGTGCGCGCGCACGAAAGCGCATCGGCCCGAGCGTCCATCGTCAGGAACGAGGAGTCCATGATGTCCTTGGCGAGCAACACCATGGCCGAGCCAACCTGGCCGGGTTTAAGACGATGAGGAAGTCCGGCGAACGGCGGGAGGCCGAAATGTCGAGCGCCCTTGGGTTCGCGGGAGATCTCCCTAGGGTGGACGCCCGCTTTCTCGAGCGGTGAGCAGCATGATCGGCAGGCCTCTTCCGGAGATCGACACGGAGCTCTTGCGGGGGTTTCGGTTCACGTGTCGTCCGGACTGTGGGCTCTGCTGCTACGCCGAGCCGCGCGTGGAGGCCGGGGAGCAGAGCGCCCTGCTGCAGCTCTTTCCCGGGACCGAGTTCCGAACCCGGGACCGCGACTCCTTCCTCGCGAGCCGACCGGACGGGGGCGCCTGCCAGTTCTTGCAGGAGCGTCGTTGCCGGGCGCATGAGCTCCGGCCGCATCCTTGCCGCGAGTACCCGCTCACCGCGCACGTGGGGCGCCGACTTCAGGCCACGATCGTGCTCACCTGCCCCGGAGTAGGTCTCGAACCGCTGATCCGGAACGGCTCGGGTTCGACCGAATCTCCGGCCGAGGGCCTCGAGAACGAGATCGAGGCCCTCCGTTCGCGCAGAGACTCAGGCACCCTGCGCCGGCTGACCGAGACCGCGCGCCGGGGCCGAAGGGTGGAACGACTCCTTCGCGAGACGGGAAGGTGGGAGGACGACGACTCGGTGCGCGGGCGTCTTGGCCGGCAGCTACCCACTCCGGGCGAAGCGGACTTTCCGGTCGACGACCCGCCGTCCCGGGATCTAGGGACGGCCCGTCTTCCGCTGTTCTTCGACGGACGAGCCGGTCCGGTCGCCCTCGCGGCGGCGCTCGGAGGATGGGAACTGTTCGAGCTTCGGGCGGAAGGTGGGGCCACCCCGCTCGGCATCGTCCCTCCCCCCTCCCGGCGACCGTCGCTGGCCGCCGGCGCCGAGCGATTGCTCGAGGGGTACCTGCGCTACTGGTTGCGCCGCGATGCCTTTCTCGCCTCGGTACAGCTCGCGATGCTCGAAGAGACCGAAGGCTCGGTGTCGGAATGGGCGGCCGAGAGCCTCCGAGAGATCGGGGCGGTCGCCCTCGCCCGAGGGTCGGTGCGCGCGAAGCTCGAGGGTCGGGACGGGGACCGTCTGACCGAGGTCGACGTGGCCGCCGGAATCCGGGCGACCGACCAGGACGCCCTCGACCTCCCCACCTGGGGCGACCGATTCTAGCGGTCGGGGGAAGGGAACCGCTGGCCGAGCTCCTCCTCGAGCACGGCCACCAACTTGTGTTCGAGTTCCGACCTCCAACCCGAGGGCACGGGGCGGGCGACCTCGCCCCAGGTGGCCGGGGCCGTCTCCCCGGTCTCCTCGAAGAACTCGGCGCACCAGGAGTCCGGTAGCGAGCGGTCGTTGTCGGGGAGATCGATCCCGGCGAGGATCAATCCGGTTCTCGCCAATACCCGGCTCACCGACGCCGCACGGTAGCCTCCGCCCCCCGTGACGAGGAGACGGCCGCTCGAGACCTCCCTAGCGAGGTCGAGGACGAGGCGGTCGATCTCGGCATAGGCAGCGGGCGTGTACTGCAGGCGGGCGAGGCGGTCGTCCACGTGGCCGTCGACCCCGTGCTGCAGGACGATCACCTCAGGACGGAACGACCGGATCAGGGCGGGCACGATCCGGCGGAAGAGGGGGAGGAGCGCCTCGTCGCCGGCGCCGGGCGGCAGAGGGAGGTTCACTTTGAGACCGGCCCCGTCGCCGCGGCCCGTCTCCGTCGGAAAGCCGGTTCCGGGGAACAGCGTGCGACCGTCCTGATGGAAGTCGATGTCGAGCACGCGGCCGGAGTCGTAGAACCCGTACATCACGCCGTCCCCGTGGTGCGCATCGATGTCGATGTACGCGACCTTCCGGCCGTCTCGAACGGCTCGCCCCACCGCGATCGCGACGTCGTTGAAGATACAGAAACCGCTCGCCCGCCCCGGCTGGGCATGGTGGAGCCCCCCGGCGGGATGGTAGGCCGGCGTCCCTTCGGCGACCGTCCGGTCCAGGCCCTGAACCGCTCCCGCCACGATCCGCGCGGCCGCCTCAAAGCATCCCGGAAACCCCGGCGTGTCTCCGGTGTCGAGGAATGGGGGGTTCTCGGCCGCCGCGACCGCCTCCACCAGTGCGAGGTAGTCGGGACGATGGAACGAGGCGAGGAGCGACCGCTCGGCGGGGGATACTGGACCGACCCAGGAGACCGGGGACGGCTCGGTAGGCGGAGAGAACCCACTGAGAAGGCGCACCGCCAGCGCACGGCTTCGCTCCGTGAACGGGTGTTCCGGGCCAAAGTCGTACTCCCGGAACCGATCGTCCCAGACGAGGGAAAGGGAGGGCGAGCGACCGGAGCGGCTGTCGGATAGAGCGCGGTCCCCGTCCATCGAGCGGATCGAAGGGAGCCGCGGGCATAAGTCAGCCGACGTTCTTCGGTCGGGTGGGGCAGCAATTAAAAGGAGAGCGACGTCCCCCGAGGTGAGGGGTCCCGGTGGCGATCGAGGACGAGGTCGGCCCGCACGCGGTCAAAGTCTACAAGTCGATGAAGGATCTCGCGATGCTCTCCGAGGAGAAGATGGGTACCGCCGAGCGGATCACCCAGACGGCGCGGCTGCCGAAAACGATGGTGATGAACGCGCTCCAGGAGCTCCAGAACAAAGGCTGGGCCCGGCGCAAGGTCCGCGAGAAGGCCGCGGGCTACTATCTCCTCAAGTAGAGCGCGCCTCGTCGGAGCGGGGCACCGCGTCGCGCTTCCAGACCTTCTCCACAAGGCGGCTCGTCGACCGGAGGGTCACCTCGGTCACGGAACTGACGCGGGCGACCTGCGCACGAGAGCGGTGCTCTCCGTGCTGCTCGGCCGCCAGGTAGACGAGGGCCGCGACCAGACCGTGGGGGCTCAACCCCGAGAGCTCGGGGTCGTCGCGGGCCTGGTCGAGCATGGTTTCGACCGTCGTTCGTACCCGGGGCGAGAGCGCCAGCTCCTGGGCGTACCGCGCGAGGAACGCCTTCGTCCCGACGCCGGGAATCGAGAGGCCGCTTCCCCGCTGCACGACCTTGAACGTGCGGCCGACCTCGGACCGCTTGGCCCCGACGGTCGCGGCGACCTCGCCGAGCGTCCGAGGAACCGAGTACCGTCGGCACGCCGCATACAGGCAGGCCCCCACGCTCGCCGGAAGGCTGCGGCCGCGGAACAGCCCCCGAAGCTTCGCCTCGCGGTAGATCCCCTCCGCTTCCGCGACCACGACGGCCGGAAGGCCCATCGCCTCTCCGCCGAGCTGCATCTCCCCCCGCGCCGGGGTGCGGTCAAGCGGTCCGTCCACGGTGCGGGAGGTCTGACGCAGCATGACCCGCTTGAGGTGCTGGAACTCGTAGCGGCGGTGCCAGTCGAGCCGCTTCCCCTGCCCGTCGCGCGTCAGGGAGAGGGTCGACCCGAGCGACCGCTTCGTCGCCCCAGGGCGAACGAACGGCCCGATGCCGCGACCGCTGCCGTCCGAGCCCGGGGTCTCGGTCGGGGGGGGTGGCGTCGCGAGGATCGTCGTCTCGTCAAAGACGAGGCCGCACTCCGCGCAGTGGGTCTCGGAGCGGATCGGGTCGACGATCCGGTGCGTGCTCTTGCACATCGGGCAAGACGGGGGGTCCACCCCCGACCGGTGCGACTCTTCCTTGCCCGGCTCTGTCACGGCCGGCCAGGGGAGGCCACCGGGGTATAAACTATCGTCCAAACTACGGGCGGAAACCGCCCCAGCCTGCCAAGGATATTTCTCGGGCACCGCTTCTCGTCTTTTCGTGCGGGGCGGATTACTCGTCGTGGGCGTCGCGATCGCTGTCGTCGGCGCCGGTCTGATGGTCTCCCTCTTCTTCCTTCCGGGGACGCCGACCGATACCCGGTCAACTTCGGATTCGGTCGCGAACCTGGGCGCGAGCTCGTCGCTCTCTTGGACGATCGCCGAGCAGTCGACCATGTCGGGAGCGCTCGTCCTCTCCTGGAGCTCCTCCGCCCCCGCCAATGTGGAGCTTTCTCAGGCCGTCGGGTGCCCGGTGGGTACCGGCCTCTGCGCGGTCTCTCCTCCGATCGTCTCCTGGCACGCGAATCTCACCGGTCGCTGGGGCGTTGCCGGGCCCGTCAACGCGACCTATCTCCTGTCGGTCACCAACATCGGCCACGACAACCTCTCGTTCTCGGGCACTCTGGTGGAGACCTACGACGTGCCGACGCCTAGCCAGGCGGTGCCTGCTTGGGCCCTGATCACGCTCGGTGGCCTCCTGCTCCTCGGCATCGGAGCGATCGCCACGTTCCTCGGCCTCTTCCTTCCCGCGGGGGTCTATCGGCCACCAGGATCGGGTGCCGAGCCCCCCCAAGAGGGAACGGGCGAACCAGCGGACGAGCCGGGGCCGGATTCCCCTTCGACCGGCGAGCCGTAGGCGGGCGCTCCGCCCGGTCGCGTCACCGTCCCCAGAACGGATGGGTCGCCTGGTGGATCTTCACGACTTCCTCCAGGATCTCCTTCTCGCGAGGAGTGAGAGGCTGGCTCTTCAAGGCCCGCGCCGCGGCCTCGGGTAGGTTCACGAGGAGGACGTCTCCCTCCTTCAGGTTCCGGCCGACCACGGCTCCCTCGATCGAAGCCGCGAGCTCCGTCCCCTCCTCCGCCTCGGCCACGGAGGTCCCTTCCTTCTGGAGCGACTTCAGCAACCCGATCTCGGTCCCGTCCGGCCGGATTACCCGGACTCCCGGCCGCAACGTCCCCCCCAGCACCTTCACCCCGACGATCGCCGGTTTCGACGCCCGGAAGACGAACCCCGGGAGGACCTCGACCTTGGCGGGATGGACTAGCTCGAGCCGCTGACGCGCGCGCAGCTCGCGCTCGCGTTCGGTCTTCCAGGCGAGGTACTCTTCGATGGCGCGGTACATCACTTCCGACCGGAAGATACGGACGGAGGAGCTCTCTGCCTCCGGCACCGCCTCGGGAAGGATAGGGACGTTGAACGCGAGCACGGCCCGATGGGTCGGGTCCTTCACGGTCGCGATCCGGAGGATGGTCGCGCGGCTCACCGGGCCTACGCCTGCCTCATGGACAGGGATCCCCTTCTCCCGACACTCGAACGCGAGCGCCTCCAGACCCCCCAACGCGTCGGCGTAGAGCGCGACCCCCGAGAGAGCCACCTCGGTCACGGGCTGGCTCTCCCGAGCGAGTTCGGTCCGAACGGCCTCCTTTTCGGCGTCCCGGACGACGACCTTGAGCAGGCCCCCCGGCATCGCGGCCTCGATCCCCGGCGCCGCGAGGTAGACCCCGGCGGCCGCCTCGACCTCGGGGAACGAGTCGAGACGGAAGTGCTTGAGGCTGCCGCTCTTGAGCAGCACCGGTCGGTAGATCCCGCGCACGTGCGTCTCAAAGGGCTCGGTCCGGCCGGTGACGACGATCTCGTCTCCGACCTTGAGACGACCTCGGTAGACGATGACGCTGCCGACCGGCCCGACCCCCTTCTGCTCCGTGCGTTCGAGGATCGTCGCTTCGCCGCCCTCCTTCGAGAGCAGCAGCTCGTGCTTCAGGAACCGCTGGGAGAGCCCTACGAGGAGAGCGATCAGCTCGGGGACACCGACCCCCGACTTCGCCGAGACCGGCACGATCCCGACGTTGTGGGTGAAGTCGCTGACCCGGTCGTACCGGTCGGCGCTGAACCCGAGTCGCACGACCTCTTCCGCGACCGCATAGAGACGCTCGTCCAGCGTCTTCTGGAACTCGGGGGAGCTGCGGACGATCTGGTCGGCGAGCCGGGTGAGCCCTGGGCCGGACGGCTTCCTCCAGCCGAGGAGAAGGTCGATCTTCGTGAGGGCGAGCGCGAACGGCGTTTTCTCGTGACGCAGGATCTCGATCGACTCGCGGGTCTGCGGCATCACTCCCTCGCGCACGTCGACGACGAGGATCGCGAGGTCGGCGAGGGCCCCTCCGCGCCGGCGCAGGGTCTCGAACGAGCGATGGCCGGGGGTATCGACGAACAGAAGACCGGGGACGACCAGCTGGTCGACCTTCAGGATCCCTTCGCAGAGGTGGCGGACGGTCGCGCCGGGGACCTCGATCGCCCCGATGTGCTGGGTGATCCCCCCGGCCTCCTTCGAGGC
>JASHTB010000093.1 GCA_030040775.1 Thermoplasmata archaeon
CGACCATCGCGGGCGCGATGTAGCTGTAGACGTTCGGGTAGTTGTCGAACTCCGCGGCCGGCAAGGTGGTGGTCGTCCCCCCGTTGTAGGCGGCTGCCGCCCCGTTCACGAACGGACGCCAGTCGTCACCGGTGCCGCCGACGGAGTCGCCGTCCTGCCCGCCGGCGACGATGACGAAGGTGTCCGTGGTCATCGCCGTGCCGATGACGGCCGTGGGAACCCGAATGCTCACGGTGGCGTTCGAAACGACCGCTGCGTCGGTCCCGGGCTCTCCCGTGTTCGAGCTGATGATCACATCCGCGGGATACTCGAGCCCGGTCGAGGTGACGATCGCGTTGAACGTTCCGGCCGAGTAACCGGTCGCCTGGATGGCGTACTGCCAGGCGTCGGCCGATGCGATGTCGATCTGAGAACCGGGTAGCCCGACGGTGCTCCCGCCCGTAGCTCCGGCGACATGGATGTAGATGTCGATGACCGGCTGAGAGAATCCGTAGCCGCCCCCGAAGACGTTCGAGAGATTCCCGAACGTGACGTTGAACTGGACGGTGTACGGGTTCACCGCGACCTGGAACCACCGGATCGTCATCGAGTCGGCCGGGAAGTCAGGCGTGCCGTTCGCCTGCAACTGCGTCGGATAGGTCGAGGTACCGGGGCCGTTCCCGGCCGCGGTATTGTGGATCGTCGAGATCACGGTGAGCTTCGCGAGCGATCCAGGAACGGAGAGGAGCATCGGGCCCGAGGCACCGAGGACCACACCGGTCGTGCCGTTGACCGTCATGACCCAGAATTCGATGGAGTCGCCGGGCTGCATCCCCGAGCCGATCGCGGTCATCGGAACCTGTAGCTGCAACAGGTTCCCCACGAACGCATCGCCCGGGATCGGCAGAGTCGAAGAGGCGACCCACGCTCCGCTCGCCGAGCTCGTGAAGAGGGCCAGGGTTGCGCTTCCGGTCGGCGTGATGCTGTTCCCCTCGATCGTCGCCTTGGTCGTCGCGGCGAAGCCGAACGGGACGTTCCCCTGGGTGTAGATCGAGTCGAGCACGTTCAGGCCGAGCAGGTCACCCGCTCCCGGGTTCACCGGCGAGAAGAAGAGGTCAAGCGCGTCGGAGGCGGGCGTGTAGAACGTCGGGGACTTGTAGGCGGAGGTCGGGCCGTTGACCTCGACCGAGAAGTACAGGTTGCTCACGTCGAACGCGTAGTTGGTCTGGACGATCGTGGCCGAGCCGGCGGTCGTGTTGCCGGTCGCCTTGACGTACGAGCCCGCCCACGCGTCGTTGTGGTTCACCGAGTAGCCCAGACCCCCGGGGAAGGTCTCGGTCGTGTAGAGCGAACCCGTGAGGGTCGGAGAGATCGAGGCGTTGGTCCCCCAGGTCGTGGGGTTCTCCGGGATGATGTACGGGCTCTTCAGGAACGGCGTCAACGGCAGGCCCAGCAGCGTGAGCGCGAGCGAGAGGTCGCTGCGAACCTCCTGCTCGAAGACGATCGCGTTCTGGGCGGTGGCGGACTGGTCGGGCGAGAACGAGAAGTAGAGGTCGGAACCCTCGACCCCGTAGATCGCGGTCCACGCCTCGGTGTACTTGTCCTGGAGGGTCGAACTGTTCCACTGGTTCAGGTACGGGAAGTAGTTGGCGGCCTCGAGCTCAGCGAGCGTGGTCGGCTGCGTGAGGCTGTGAGCGGTACCGAACGCCTCGACCTCGGACCGGACCAGGGTGAGCTGGGTCCAGGTCGAGTCCTGCAGCGGGTTCCCGGCCCATTGTCCGAGGTAGGAGTTGATGCCCGTGCCGGACGGCTCGTTGTTCCAGGAACCGGTGGGGAGGCTCGTTATCGCAGGGAGGGTGGACGCGGGGTGGGTGACCAGGTACTGCTGCGTCGTGATCGTCTGCAACCACGAAGCATTGGCCGCCAGCGACGCGTAGAGGTCCTCGAGGAACGGAATGCCGTCCTCGGGGAACGTGTGGTTCGTGCTCCCCATGAACATCCAGTTCTCCCCGTCGAGCGCCACGGTGACGAGGATCGAGCCGTGGTCGTTGCGCGGGACCTTGGCGTAGACGTTCTTGAGGTAGTCGACGAACTCCTTCACCGCGGCCGGGCTACCAGACTGGTTCGCGACGGTGCCGTAGTTGAAGCCCCAATCGTTCGAGAGGCCATCGTCCCGGAAGACCATCGCGGTCTCCTGGGTGCCGTTCTTGACGAGGTACGGCGTGTAGAGCGCCTCCATCTGGGAGGCGACCGCGGGGGAGGAGTCGCTCGCCACGTCCCCGGTCTCGTAGAGCGTCGCCTGGGAAGAGGCAGTCCACTCGTAACCGCTCTCGTTCACGGGCGGCACCTCGGCCGCGGAGACCGCCTGCTCGGGGCTCCAGAGGCCGAGGGGTGCCTGGCCGAACGTCTGATCGTAGAGCTCGGAGCCGATCTGCAATTGAGCGATCGTATCGTTGGTCCAGACGCCCTTAGTCACACCGACCCCGTTCTCGTCGGTCCAGTTGGTCAGGAGCAGGAGCGGCAGGATCGGGTGGTCGAACGGGGTGGTGATCAGCTCGACGTTGCCGCCCGCGCCGTCGTTGAGCATCCGGTCGTCCATGAACGACGCGAGCACCAGCCGGGCCTCGACCGGGTAGTACCCTTGGATCGTTTGGATGGTTCCGATCGAGAAGCTCGTGTCGTTGTAGAGCGACCACATGGTCGAGTTGATGTACGCTGCTCCGAGCTGTCCCGTCACGACCGGTTCGCTCGTCGACCAGAGGAAGAACTCCGCGAGCGCCTCTTCGAGCTGGGCCGTAGAGAACGACTTCCCCGAGGTCCACATGTTGTACAGCGAGAGGTAGAGCTTGCTCGCGTTGTTGTTCACGTAGTAGACCCAAGGAGGAGAGTTGAACGCAAGGTCGTTCTCGAGAACGCTCGCGACGGTGGTGGTGTTGTACTGGTACGGTTGGACGAACGTATTCAGGAACGTGTCGCCGTAGGTGTTGACCTCCGTGTAAATCGAGTTCCCCCACTGAGAGGTGGGGATGGAGGCGGCTTCGAGGTAGCTATTGTTGTAATCGTCGTGGGCGATCGCATCGATCTGGTACAGGAGCGACCCGGAGAGCGAGTAGGTGATGTTGACGGTGGGGTAGAGGCCCGCGATCAGCGCCTGCTCGAGGTATTCCTCGAGGTGGACGACCGTCCAGGGAAGGAGGTACGAGCCGCCCACCGCGCCGTAGAGCGGCTGGTGGTCGTTGAAGATGATGTTCAGGCCGATCGGGTTGCCCGAGTAGACCACCGGGGGAGAGCTCGGGATGATCCCGGGCTCGGCGTACCCGTCCTTGTTCGGGTCGATCGTAAGCGGCACGAACAACTTGATCGGTGCGTGCGCCGTGCCTGAGCTGAACGACTGGCCGTTCGGGATCGTCGGACCGATGTAGGCACCGACCCCGGGCGAGCCGCCGTAGATGAACGCCACGAGCTGCGGAGAGAGACCGGGCGGGAAGGCGGGCGGCTGAGCGCCGTAACAGCCCGAGGTGTCGCAGCTTGCGTAGCCGGGGTACATCACAGAGAACGGGATATCGAACTCGATGCCCTGCTTGCTCACCGGGAAACTCCCGATGTCGGTGAACTGGGTGTGCGTCGC
>JASHTB010000094.1 GCA_030040775.1 Thermoplasmata archaeon
GGGTTTCGCGTCGAAAGGGCAAAACCTCTGACGGATAGCCCCGAGCGGATTCGAACCGCTGTCGCCGGCTCCAAAGGCCGGCATGCTTGGCCACTACACCACGGGGCTGGCTCGGAGAGGGTCGACCGGGGCTAAAGATGGCTTCGACGCAGCGGCTGGAGCGCAGCGCGTCCCCGCCCCCACAGGCCGGCCCGCCAAGGAATAAATCCTGAACCGAGGATAGCCCACCGATACTGATGCGCCAGGAACGCCGGGCCGAATCGTCGTGCCAGGTGGGCCGAGGTGCTCCGTCCCTCGCCTTTGCGGCTCGCCCAGTTACCGCTTCCTCCCCCGAGCTTTCGGGTCGAGGACGGAATAATCCGGCGTAGAAGGTCGAGCCGGCGGGCGGCGCGGCGACGCGCGGCCCGAGAGTGACCTTCGATGGAAACCTACCATGAGCGGAGCAGAGGCGACGGCGATCGGGGCGAGCGAGCGAGAGCGACAGCGCGCACGGCTCGGACTGTTGAGCGACGTGCTACTGGAAACCACGCGATTCTTCCACGAAGAGGGGTTTACCCAGCTCCTGCCCGTCATGCTGGGTCGGAGCACGGACCCCCTCGGGCCCGATCCGGGCTCGTCCGTGCTGAAGACCGTCGAGGTCGATTACCTCGGGCAGCGGTTCTACCTGATGAACTCGATGATCCTCCACAAGCAGTTCGCGGTTCGCGACGTGGGCAAGGTCTGGATTCTCTCCCCAAACGTGCGGCTCGAGAGCGCCGAGCGCCGGGGGTCGGGGAAGCACCTCTTCGAGTTCACCCAGGCCGACTTCGAGATCCCCCGCGCCCGCGGGGCGGACGTGCAGGCGCTGGTGGAACGGTACTTCGCCCGGTTGGGGTCGGTCCTCCGAGACCATCCCGCGTTCTTGGAGCTCGAGGTCGAGCCTCCCCGCTTCGCCCCCCCATGGCGCGCGTACACGACGCACGAGCTCGAGGCCCGGTACGGTGCGGCGTGGGAGGAGGCCGCCTCGCACGAGGCCGATCAGCCGTTCTGGGCGAACTGCCACCGTCGCGAGTTCTACGACCGCGAGGACCCGGACGATCCGGGCCACTACCTCAACTACGACCTCATCTACCCGTTCGGCTACGGCGAGGCACTGAGCGGGGCGGAGCGCGAGTGGGACCTCGCTCCCATCCGGGCCCGCCTCGCGCGCGACGGAATGCCTCCGGCCGCGTTCGCGGCGTACCTCGAGCGGGCCACCGACCTCATCCCGTCCGCCGGCGCCGGCTTCGGGATCGAACGGCTCCTCCGGTTCCTGGTGCGCGCCTCCCACGTGGGCGACGTCCAGCTCTTCCGCCGGGTGCCGGGCGAGCCGACCGTGATGTGAGCGACCGGCCCGGGGTGTCGGGTTACGGTCACCGGGAGCCGTCGAGCGGATTCGAATCGCGGTCGGCGGCCCGAAAGGTCCGCGTGTTTGGCCGCTACGTCTACGGGCTGGCGCGGTGACCGACCTCCGTACGGACAGCGTAGTCCCCGGGACCGGGGGCATAAGAAGGGGCGATGGTACGTCTGCTCCGTGCGCCGAACGAAGATCCTCGCAACGGTCGGTCCGGCGACCGCTCAACCCGAGCGCATCGTCGCCCTGGTCGCGGCCGGAGTGGATGCCATCCGCCTCAACTTCTCCCACGGGAGCGACGAAGAGCACCGGACCCTCCTTCGCCGAGTGGGGTCAGCGGCTCGTCGGGCGAAGAAGGAGATCGCGGTCGTGGGCGACGTTCAGGGCCCGAAGATACGGGTCGGTGAGATCGCGGGCGGTTCGGTCCGCCTGAGGTCCGGGGCTCGCTGGACCCTCGACTTGGACTCCACCCCCGGGGACAGTCGCCGGGTCGGGATCCAGATCCCTTCGATCGAACGGAGCGCTCGACCGGGCGACCCGGTGCTTCTGGGAGACGGGGATGTGGGACTCGAGGTGGTCCGGACCGGAGGCCGGGCGATCGAGACTCGGGTCGTGAGCGGCGGTGAGGTCCGATCGCACGCGGGGCTGTTCCTCCCCCGAGCCCGCCTGCGGACGTCCGTCTTCGCCGAGAAGGACCGCCACGACGCGGCCGTCGGGTTGGCCGAAGGGATCGACTACCTTGCCCTCTCGTTCGTCAGCGGGGCGTCGGACCTGGAGGAGGCCCGCCAATGGCTCGACCGAAGGCCCGAGGGCCGGTCCGTGGGTCTGATCGCGAAGATCGAACGGGCCGAAGCACTCCGGTCGATCGATTCGATCCTGCGTTCGGCGGACGGGATCATGGTGGCACGGGGCGACCTCGGCATCGAGGTCCCGCTCGAGCGCCTCGCGCTCGAACAGAAGCGTCTCGTCCGCCGGGCGAACATCGCGGGAAAGTTCGCCATCGTCGCGACCCAGATGCTCCTCAGCATGGTGAATGCGCCCCGGCCGACCCGCGCGGAAGCGACCGACGTCGCGAACGCCGTCCTGGACGGCGCGGACGCCGTCATGCTGAGCGAGGAGAGCGCCGTCGGGAAGTACCCGCTCGAGGCGGTACGCTGGCTCGACCGGATCGCTCGCGCGACGGAAGGCTCGTTCGACCCCCGCGCGCTCCGAGAGGCTGAGTCGACGGACGGGGCTCGGTCGGAGCGCGCCGTCGCGGCCGCCGCCGTCCGGCTGGCCGAAGGCGTCACCGCGCGCGCGATCGTTACCCCCACCCACTCCGGTCGCACCGCGCGTCTTGTCGCGCGGCTCCGTCCGTCCTGTCCCGTCGTCGCGCTGTCCAGCTCGGCCGCGACCCGCCGACGCCTCGCGCTGGTGGGAGGGGTGACGTCGCTGCCATCCCCCGAGCATCGAGACCTCGTGGAACTGCGGAAACGGGCCGTCGAGCTGGTGGCCCGGGCGAACGTGGGAAGACCCGGACCGATCGTGCTCACGGCGGGCTACCCGGTGGAAGGCCGGCCCACCAACCTCGTCACCCTGGTCGATTAGGGGCTCGGACGGCCCGGGGAGCCGAAGGCGGCAGCACCGCCGGGGCTCTGGTCGGGCCCCGTCGACCGCTCACCCAGGCGAGCAGCGGCAACGGACCCAGCGCGACGGCGCCCGCGAACCACCAGGCTCCCGTGTACCCGATGGTACCCGCGAGGTAGCCGAAGGCGATGGCGAGGCCGCTTCCGAGAAAGATCTGGATCGAGTTCAGGAACGCGAGGCCGAGCGCGAGCGTCTCGCCGCGGGACTCCGGCAGATACGAGGGAAGGAGGTAGAGCACGGCGAAGAC
>JASHTB010000095.1 GCA_030040775.1 Thermoplasmata archaeon
GGATTCACGGAGGAGGAACGAGCTGCGATGCGGCAGCGCGTCCAAGAGCTGAGAGCGGCCGGGCGTCGCGGCCCGCGCACGGACAAGGCGGACGGGGAAAAAGCCGTGCTCGCGGCGATCGCCGCGATGTCGGAGCCCTATCGTACCATGGGCGAGCGGCTCCATGCCGTCATCAAGGCCAACGCGCCCGCTCTCTCTCCGAAAACCTGGTACGGGATGCCGGCGTACGCCAAGGACGGCACGGTCGTCTGTTTCTTCCGCAGCGGCGACAAATTCAAGGAGAGGTACATGACGCTCGGCTTCAACGACGAGGCACGCCTCGACGAGGGTCACATGTGGCCGATCTCCTTCGCACTGGTCGAGTTGACCGCCGCCGAGGAGGTAAGGATCGGCGCCCTCGTGAAGAGAGCTGTTAGCTGACGACGCCGCTTAGCACGGAACCCCCGTCCTAGGCGGGATGGTTGCTTGGGACGAGGCGGTTCCGCGTGGCCAGACCGCACGCCCCACCGTCCGAGGCGCACCCCAGACGGCCCCGAAGCCTCCGGTGGGGCTCACCCCAACTGGTGCTACCTCTGGGGTGCCGAACGGGCACACCTCCCTCGAGCCTGGATTCGCCCTATGCGAACTCTAGGCGGAAACTCTAGGGTTCGCCCCGGTTACCCCCTCCAGGGAAAATTCGCAGGTCATCCCGTTTGAATCGTCGCCGACGGATCGACGGGGTACCGTGCGCCCGCTGGCCACTCCTGCGCGGCCAGCAGGGTTCGAAAAGGTTTCCCCCGGGATAGGTAACTCGGGCTGACGAAACACGAATAAGTGGTCGTCCGGCTGTCTTTTCACCGTGAATGAGACACCGGTAACGTCGCGGAACTCTGGAAGCGGGCCCGATCACGAGCAAGGCCCCGCCTCGCCTTCCTGGGAGGCTCCGAAGGTGGATTCCGGCGAGGGAGCCGGGCCGTCGGCCCCCTTCGAACCGCCCGAATGGCAGGCACGTTATCGGGATAAGGTCCGGACCGCGGATGCGGCGGTCGCCGCGATCGAGAGCGGGAGCCACATCTTCATCGGGTCCGGCGCCGCCGAACCGCAGGAGCTCGTCGCCGCGCTCGTCAAGCGAGCCGCGACCGTGTTCGGGACGGAGATCGTGCACATCATGACCCTCGGTCTCGCCCCCTACGTCGAGCCGAAATGGGGCGAGAACTTCCGGCACAACGCGCTGTTCATCGGACCCAACGTGCGCGAAGCGGTCGCCCAGGGTCGCGCGGACTACACCCCGATCTTCCTCGGGGAGATCCCCCGGCTCTTCGAACGAGGCCGCGTTCCGATCGATGTCGCTCTCATCGAGGTGAGCCCGCCCGACCAACACGGCTTCTGTTCGTACGGGGTGAGCACGGACATCGTGAAGGCCGGCACCGAGGCCGCACGGCTCGTGATCGCCGAGGTGAACGCCCAGATGCCACGGACGCTCGGGGACTCGTTCGTCCATGTCGACGACCTCGACTATCTCGTGCCGGTCGACTACCCGATCCTGGAGACCCAGGTCCCCGAACCGGACGAGGTCGCACGGACCATCGGACGCTACATCGCGACGCTGGTGGAGGACGGGTCGACCCTGCAGATGGGCATCGGAACGATCCCCGACTCGGTGCTCTACTCTCTGCGCGGAAAGAAGGACCTCGGCGTCCACACGGAGATGTTCTCGGACGGGATGATGCGGCTCGTCGAGGAGGGCGTCGTCACGAACATGAAGAAGACGCTGCACAAGGGGAAGGTGATCGCAGCGTTCTGCATGGGCTCGAAGAAGCTCTACGAATTCGTCGACAACAACCCGTTGATCGAGTTTCACCCGGTGTCCCACACCAACGACCCGTTCGTCATCGCCCAGAACGACAAGATGGTGTCGATCAACAGTGCCCTCGAAGTCGACCTGACCGGACAGGTGTGCGCAGACAGCCTGGGCGAGTACTTCTACTCGGGCATCGGCGGCCAGGTGGACTTCGTACGGGGCGCGGCCCGGTCGAAGGGCGGGAAGCCGATCATCGCCCTTCCGTCGACGGCCGCCGACAGCACGGCGTCCCGGATCGTCGGGCAGCTCAAACCGGGGGCCGGCGTCGTGACCAGTCGCGGCGACGTCCATTACGTCGTGACCGAGTGGGGGATCGCTTACCTTCACGGACAGACGATCCAGCAGCGCGCCCAGGCCCTGATCTCCATCGCGCACCCGAAGTTCCGGCCCGGCTTGATCCGCGAGGCGAAGCGCCTCAAGTACATCGCGGAGGACGTTCCCGAGATCTCCGAAGCCGGGATGATCTACCCCGGCCAGTGGGAGACCGCCCACACGTTCCCCGGAGACCTCCGCATGACGTTCCGGCCGATCAAGGTGACCGACGAGGAGATGATGCGCGACCTCTTCTACCGGCTCTCGGAGCAGACGGTCTATCTGCGATTCTTCCGTTCTCTCCGGTCGATGCCCCACCGGGACCTCATGCACTTTGTCCACGTCGACTACTCGGACGAGATGGCGATCGTCGGAGTCGTGGAGGATCCCGAGAAGCCGGAACGGGAACAGATCATCTGCGTCGGCCGGTACTTCCTTAACCGGGCGATGAACGTCGCCGAGGTGTCGTACCTCGTCCGGGATGACTACCAGCGGCGGGGAATCGGAACCTTCCTGGTACGGTACGTCGCGCGCATCGCCCGAGAGAACGGGATCGAGGGATTCGTGGCCGAGATCCTCTCGGACAATATCCCCGCCATGCGAGTCCTCTCCAAGCTCGGATTTCCCGTCGAGACGACCCTCTCGGGAGGGAACTACCAGCTCCGGGTCTCGTTCGGTCACGCACGCGCGGAAGGCAAGAGCTGAGGGGGCGCTCCGGTGCCGATTCCGCTAGGCCGACCGAGGGCGCCCTGCCTACCGCGGTCGCTCAACCCGCAAGCCGCCCTGCGAGGATCCAGGGGTCGGGGCGATCCATGACCCAGGGATCGTTTACGGTGGTCTGGGACCCTCGATTTCTCGAATACGACTTCGGACCCGACCACCCTTTCACGGAAGCCTTCCACGAGTTCGCGGTCCGCCTGTTCGAGAGCACGCTCACGCCCGCGGAGCGGACCCGCGTCGACTGGAACCGGACGGTCGAGCCGGCTACGTCGGCCACCTTACTTACGTTCCACGACGAGGGGTACGTCTCCTTCGTGAGAACCGCGAGCAGTTCCCGGATGCCCCTCTTGCTCGACTCCCTCGATACTCCGGCGTTCCCAGGATGCTTCGAGGCCTCCGCCCGGATCGTGGCGGGAACCGAATGGGCGGTCCGCCGGGCGATCGAACAAGGGGGCGTCGTGTTCGCCCCTGCCGGCGGGCTGCATCACGCGGGACCCGGCCGGGCGAGCGGATTCTGCGTCTTCAACGACGTCGCGATCGGGATCGCGGCAGCGCTCGAATCCCACCGGCGCGTCGCCTACGTCGACATCGACGCCCATCACGGCGATGGCGTGATGTACGGGTTCTACCAGGACGGGCGCGTACTCGACATCGACTTTCACCAGGACGGACGCACGCTGTTCCCCGGAACGGGCCGCGTGACGGAGGTCGGGGAAGGGGATGGCGCCGGCCTCAAGGTGAACCTTCCCCTCCTGCCCGACACGGGGGACGAGGCCCTGCTCTCCCTCGCCCGACGACTCCTCCCGCCCCTTCTCGAGGGGTTCCGCCCCGACCTCGTGGTCGTCCAGCACGGACTCGACAGCCACTGGGGGGACCCGCTCGCGCAGTTGCAGTTCACCCCGCACGGCTACGACGAATTCGACCGGTTGCTGATTCGCCTGGCCTCCCGTTTCGGAGGTCGCATCGTGGTGACGGGGGGCGGGGGATACCTTGCCCGCTCGGTGACCCGGGCTCTGGCTCGCGTCGGCCGGCAGTTCGCCGGTTTCGAAACTCTGCCCGACCAAGACCTTCTGCCCGACCTGTGGAGAGCGGACTTCGCCGATAGGTTTGGCAAGCCGGCCCCAACCCATTGGGTCGACTCGCCCCACCTCCGGGTCTCTTCGTGGGGAGCCGAGCGGGAGGAGCGCCTGGTCGCGGAGCTCGAAAAGGCGCTGGGTCGAAGTTTCCCGGTCTCGGTAGGATCCGAGGCCGAGCGCTAGTCGCGTTCGACGCTCGGTCCGACGGCGCAGAGGATTTCTGCCCCGTCCCTGTGAGGGAACCACCGATGCCGCTGTCGAGAGTATTCTACCGATTCCGGGTCACTCTTCCCGCGTCCCGCGAACGGGCGTTCCGCTGGGCCACCGACTATCGACCCGATGACCCCAAGCGGATGGGAGAGAAGGGGACTCGCCGGGTCGAGCGCCTGGCGAAGAACACGTTCCTGCTCACCGACGTCTTTCCGACGGCCCACGGCCGTGTGACGAAGGCGAAGCTCGTCCACCTCCTGCCCGACCGGTTCTCCTGGACCAGCACCCATGTCTCGGGTCCGGCCAAGCACTCTCAGTTCCTCTACGAACTCCGCCCTGCCGGGCGTAACCGCTGTCAATTGCTCTTCACCGGACTCCAGGTCGACCGGTCGCCGCGTCCGCCCTCGGCGGCGAACCTCGCGCAGCGGGCCCGCCAGCTCGCCCGGGAGGACGCAGCTACCTGGCGACGGATCGCCGCCGCCCTCGGACGCGACCTCGCGTAGCCGGAAGCCCGAGCGCGCCGGGGCTCGAGAGAAGGTCAATCCAGCGCCGAACGACGGGCGCTGCGGGAATCCGGCCTTGGGGAGCGCGGGCCCGAGGAGCGACGTGGCGGAACGCGACGAACCTCAACGGGCGAACCCCGGCCGCGACCGCTCCCTGGACATCGCTCGGGAGGTCGCCGAGGTACCAGGCGTGGTCGGGCGCGACGCCGAGCCGACCCAGACATCGGCGGAACGGCTCGGGCCTCGGTTTTCCGACCCCGTCGTCCGAGGAGAGAACCACGGCGTCGAACAGCCCGCGCACGCGGAGGCGGTCGAGCAGACGACGCGCGGCCGAACCGCTCTCGAGCGTCACGTTCGAGACGATTCCGAGACGGAATCCCCGACCCCGTAGCGCCCTCAGGACCCTTCGGGCTCCCGGTGCGACCCGAGGAGGATGCTCGACGCCCAGCCGGTCGAACGCCCGGACCATGCGGCGGACCGGCAGCCGGACGCCCTCGGAACGGGCGACCGAGCGGATGCGTCGGTCAAGCGTCGGCGTGAGCCCCCGCCGCTCGGCGTCGACGACCGCTCGTTCCGCCCGAGCGACGGCGGCCCGTACCCGGTTCGGGGAGAGCCCTGCTTCGCGAAGCGCGGCTCGCCAGATCCTCCGCCGCGCCTGTTCCACCTTTCGGCGTTCGAGCGCCGGGTAGTAGAGCAGGGTGTACCAGACGTCCGCAAGAAGGGCGGCGGGCGGGCGACCTTCTGAGGGGCGTACCGGCACGGCGGTCGACCTCGCACCGCTGCCGTACTCCCGAAAGGCCAATAGGTTCGCCCGAGCCGGCCGGATCTCACGGACGCAAGATCGCGGGCTCGATGAACGACGGACTCTCGGTCGCCCCGAGCGCCACGGCCGCGCGGAGGACTCCGATGTGGGTGAACGCCTGCGGAAAATTGCCGAGCGGCTGTCTCCGTTTCGGGTCGAACTCTTCGGGGTAGAGCCCGAGGGGACTCGCCGCGAGGAGCAGCTGTCTCCATCGGGCGAACGCCTGCCGGCGCCGGCCGAGGCGGGCGAGGCACTCGACCATCCAGAAGGCGGCGGGCAGGAACGAGCCTTCCCGGCCCTCGATCCCGTCGTCCGAGCGGTACCGGTAGACGAACGGACCCGAGGAAAGCTCGCGGCGTACCCGGCCGATCGTGCTCCGCACGCGAGGGTCGTCGAACGGTAGGAACCCGACCAGCGGGATCCGGAGGTTCGCCGCGTCCGTGGCGTCTTCCCCGCGCGACCGAACGAACGACTGCGTTCGGGCGTCATACCCCTCGGTACAGATCCAGCGGCGGATCCCCTCGCGCGCGGGTTCCCACCGCCGGACCGCTTCCGCATCCTGGAACCGCTGCGCGAGTTCGATCGACCGGTCGAGGGCGACCCAGGCCATCAGTTTCGAATGCACGTAGTGTCTCGGAGGGCCCCGGACCTCCCAGATCCCTCGGTC
>JASHTB010000096.1 GCA_030040775.1 Thermoplasmata archaeon
CACGAGCAGCCGCATCTCCAGGAAGCTGACCGCCCCCCAGTTCTCCATCGCCCCGACGCTGTGGTCCTCGAAGGCGATCAGGTCGAGCTTCGGAAGCGGGTACGGGATCCCGAAGTACTCTTCGAGTGCGGCCAGGATCCGGGCCCCGCTCTCGGCGGCGAACCGGGCCGCACCGGCTCGCCCGGGGGCGGTGAGCACCCGCACGGGGATACGGCCCGAACGAGCCTCCGTGTGGTCGAAGCGCCCGACCGCCAGGAAGAACAGGTACGTCGCCATGGTCGGCGTCGGGACGAACGACCAGGCCCGTCGTCCGGACTCGTCGCGTACGCTCTCCACCGGGGTGTTGAAGACGACCTCGAGGTCCGGGTCCGTCCGCACGACCAGGTCGATTCGGGATTTAGAGTCCGGCCGGTCGACGCACGGGAAGATCCGGCGGGCTCCGACGGGTTCGCAGTGAGAGGTCAGGACGTAGCTGTCGCCGTGCCGGCAGGCATAGAGTCCGGTCAGGTTCTGGTCGACGACCTGCCCATGAAACTCAACCGAGATCGTTGAAGCCTCACGGTGCCCGAGCTCGATCGTGAGCTTCTGCTCGGTGGGGTCGAGCCGGAACGGGGCCGGAGACCGGTTTCGCTCCACCGAGTCGATCGAGAGCTCGACAGAGTCGAGGGCGAACGACGGGAGGCCCGGAGGAAGGTCGAACTCGACGGAACCCGTCCAGCGCTTTCGAGCGAAGTCGATGTCCATCCGGAGCCGATACTCTTCGATCGACGGCCCGGACCCGGGTTCGGGTACGGACCGAAGCGCCGCCGCACCGTCGGGCATGGCGGGACGGAACAACGCGAGGGTCGCGATAGAGGTTTTCCGGAGTCGGGTCTCGGGCACCCCGGTCGACCCGCCACCGAACCAACGTTAAATATCGGGGTCCGGTCGACGACTCGGCTGACGGCCAAAGCGGCGGGGAAACACCCGGTCCCATTCCGAACCCGGCAGTTAAGCCCGCTGGCGTTCCGCGCGGTACTGAAGTGCGCGAGCCTACGGGAAACGCGGAAAGCTGTCAGCCTCCCTCTTGCTTCGACCGTTCGGCGCCCGCTCGACTGGGGGCGGATCCCGCCGAAGAATCGTCGCGAAGGGAGGGACGAGCCGCCCCGCTCGGTTCGGTGCGGGAGCGGGGACGCCGGCCGTACTGAGTCACGAGCGTCAGTCCGACCAGCACGAGCCCGAAGCCGACGAGCTCCCACCAAACGAACGGTTCGGCGAAGAGCCAGGTGCCGATCGCGAGCGCCGCCGCCGGATTGACGTAGGCGACGACGTTCGCCTGCCCTGGCCCGACGTGGTGGTGCAGGTAGAAGTACAGCGAGTACCCGACGACCGACGGGAGGAGGACGAGAAAGGCCAGCGCTCCGAGGACGCCGGGCGTCGAGGGGAGCGACGACCGGGGCTCGAGGAGCGGGAGCACTGCGAGAAGGAAGACGGTGGCGACCGCGAACTGGACCGATATCCCCCAGACGGTTTCCCCCTCGGGCCGCCGGACGCGGAGGGCGACCGACCCGACCGCAAAGCTCGCCGCGGCGCCGAGCACGGCGACCGGTCCCCAGAAGCTGCTTGCGAGGGTCACGCCGGGCGGCGGCGCGACCAGCACGATCACCCCCACGAACCCCGCAGCAAGCCCGACGTACCCGCGAACGGAGAGCGTCTCGTCGCGCAGCACGGGGAGCGCGAAGACGGTGGTGAGCAGAGGAGTGACGCCGATCAGGATCGCCGCGAGACCTCCCGAGGTCGTCTGCTCCCCGACGTAGAGCAGGAGCCCGTAGATGCCGACGATCGGAAGGCCGAGCGCCGCCGACAGCCCGAGCGCTCTCGCGCTCGGGCGAGGGAGACGGCGGGCGGCGGCGATCGCCGCGAAGGCGAGGGCGCTGAAGGCGTACCGTACCGCCGCGAAGACAATCGGCGTCGCTCCGAAGACGATTCCGTAGCGGATGACCGGATAGGCGGAACCCCAGATCGCGCCGAGCAGAAGGAGCAGGAGCAGGCTCGTCCGACCGCCTAAGGCCGTGGTCGAAGGCCCCTCTCCCGGGGAGGGGGAAGTAGCGGCCGGGGACGTCATGGAAGGGGGATGCCCGCTAGGCTAAACCGTTCTGGCCCGTCGCCCGACGGATGTACCTGGGAGCCCACATCGGGATCGCCGAGGGTCTCGGCAAGGCCGCGCACATCGGTCGGGAGATCGGCTGCGAAGCGATCCAGATCTTCTCGAAGAGCCCGCAGATGTGGGCCGGGCCACCGATCGCGGCCGAAGCCGCGGAGGAGTTCCGTTCGGTCGTCCGCTCCGAGGGACTTCGCGCCACCGCCGTCCACCACGGCTACCTGATCAACCTCGCCAGCCCGAAGCGAGCGATGCTCGCGCGCTCGCGCCGGGCGTTCCTCGATGAGATCCGGCGCGCTGAGCTTCTCGGGGTCGACGCGTTGATCTTCCACCCGGGGGCGCACCTCGGGAGCGGCACGGACGCCGGGCTCGCGACCATCGCTGAGAGCCTGCGAGGGGCCCTCGATGCGGTGCCCGAGGGCAGGGTGCCGCTCCTGCTCGAGAATGCCGCGGGGCAGGGGACGGCGCTCTGTGCCTCCTTCGAGGAGCTCGCGACCGTCCTCGCGAAGGTCGACGGAGGTCCTCGCGTGGGCGTGACCCTCGATACGTGTCACCTTCTCGCCGCCGGGCTCGAGTTCCGGACCGAAGAGGCGTACGG
>JASHTB010000097.1 GCA_030040775.1 Thermoplasmata archaeon
GGGTTCCCGAGCTCGGCGACAAGTTCGCGAGCCGGCACGGCCAGAAGGGGGTGGTCGGGCTCATCGTCCCCCAGGAGAACCTCCCGTTCAACCGCGAAGGGATCACGCCGGACCTTCTGATCAACCCGCACGCAATCCCGTCCCGGATGACGGTCGCCCACGTCCTCGAGATGCTGGGCGGGAAAGTCGGTGCCCTCGAGGGCCGCACGATCGACGGGACGGCGTTCTCGGGGGCCCGGGAAGAGGCGCTCCGCGAAGGGCTGAAGGCGCTCGGCTTCCACCCGTCCGGCCGCGAGACCCTCTACGACGGCCTCACCGGCCGCCGGTTCGAGGCCGAGATCTTCGTCGGCGTGATCTACTACCAGAAGCTCCACCACATGGTCGCGGGAAAGATGCACATGCGCTCCCGCGGGCCGGTGCAGATCCTCACGCGCCAGCCGACCGAGGGCCGCTCGCGCCAGGGCGGGCTGCGGTTCGGCGAGATGGAGCGCGACTGTCTCATCGGTCACGGCGTCGCGATGGTGATCAAGGACCGGCTCCTGGACGAATCGGACGGAACGATCCAGTACGTCTGCGGAAACCCGGAGTGCGGCCACATCGCCATCCCCGACACGCGGGCGAGCTCCCTGCGCTGCCCGAGCTGCGGGAACACTTCGTCGATCTACCCGGTCGAGATGAGCTATTCGTTCAAGCTCCTCCTGGAGGAGCTGATCTGTCTCGGCGTGATCATGCGCCTCCAGCTCGAGGAGATGCGCTAGGGAGGTCGGGAGCATGGCGCAAGGTCTCTCGAAGCGGATCAAGAGCCTGCAGTTCGCGTTCCTCTCGCCGGACGAGATCCGTCGGATGAGCGGCGTGAAGATCATCACGGCCGACACGTACGACGACGACGGCTATCCCATCGAGATGGGCCTCATGGACCTCCACCTCGGCGTCATCGAGCCGAACCTGCGCTGCCGCACGTGCGGCGGGCGCGTGAACGAGTGCCCCGGCCACTTCGGAATCATCGAGCTGGCGATGCCGGTGATCCATGTCGGCTACGCGAAGGAGATCAAGCGACTGCTCCAGTCGACCTGCCGGGCGTGCGGGCGGATACTCCCCGACGCTCCGTCGGCCCGCGCCGACACGAGCGCCGACGCGGACGAGGGCGCGCCGCTCGTCCGGGCCCGCGAGTCGAAGGAGGAGCGCGCCTGTCCTCACTGCCACGAGGTCCAGCAGCGGATCGTGCTCGACAAGCCGACCACGTTCCGAGAGAACAGCCACAAGATCACCCCGAAGGAGGTCCGGGCCCGGCTCGAGCGGATCCCGGACGACGACGTGCGCGCGCTCGGCCTGAACCCGAAGTTCGGCCGACCGGAGTGGATGGTCCTGACGGTCCTCCCGGTCCCTCCGGTCCAGGTCCGTCCGTCCATCACCCTCGAGAGCGGCGAGCGGAGCGAGGACGACCTCACCCACAAGCTCGTGGACGTTCTCAGGATCAACCAGCGCCTTCGCGAGAACCGGGACATGGGCGCCCCCCAGCTCGTGGTCGAGGACCTGTGGGAGCTCCTCCAGTACCACGTCACGACCTACTTCGACAACCAAACGAGCGGGATCCCTCCCGCCCGGCACCGTTCGGGCCGCCCGCTCAAGACCCTCGCCCAGCGCCTCAAGGGGAAGGACGGCCGATTCCGCTCGAACCTCTCAGGGAAGCGCGTGAACTTCTCCGCGCGCACCGTCATCAGCCCGGACCCGCTCCTCTCGATCAACGAGGTCGGCGTCCCGATCGAGGTGGCGCGAGGTCTCACCGTCCCGCTCGAGGTGACGCTCCACAACCAGGAGGTCGCGAAGGAGCTCGTGAAGCGCGGCCCGAGCCCCGGACCGGACGAGGCGGGCCGCTACCGCTGCGGCGTCAACTACCTCGTCCGCGAGGACCGCCAGCGGATCAAGGTGATGGAGAAGAACGCGGACGCGTGCGCCGAGCTCGTGACGCCGGGTTCGATCGTCGAGCGCCAGCTCGTGGACGGCGACATCGTGCTGTTCAACCGGCAGCCGAGCCTGCACCGAATGAGCATGATGGCCCACTTCGTCCGGATCCTCCCGCACAAGACGTTCCGCTTCAATCTGTGCGACTGCCCGCCGTACAACGCCGACTTCGATGGCGACGAGATGAACCTCCATGTCCTCCAGAGCCAGGAGGCCCGCGCGGAAGCGAAGGTCCTGATGAAGGTCGAGGAGCACATCCTCTCCCCGCGCTACGGCGGCCCGATCATCGGCATGCTGCACGACCACATCACCGCCGCCTTCCTCCTCACCTACCAGAACCCCGCGTTCCGCCGGGCCGAGGTCACCTACCTCCTCTCGAAGCTCAACTTCCCGGTCCCCCCGCCCGAGGGGACGGACAAGGACGGAGAGCCGTACTGGACCGGGAAACAGCTCTTCTCGCTCACGCTCCCGAAGGACCTGACCCTCGAGTTCCGCTCGAACATCTGGGCGCGGTGCGACTGCTCGCCCCTGAACTGCAAGCACGACGCCTACGTCGTGATCGAGGGCGGCGTGCTCAAGGCCGGGGCGATCGACAAGAAGGCGATCGCCACGGAGAAAGGCGCGGTTCTGGACGCGATCGCACGCAACAACGGGATGCCGCGCGCGCGCCAGTTCCTGGACGAGATGAGCCGGCTCGCGATCACCGCCATCGCGCTCAAGGGCCTCTCGACCGGCATCGACGACGAGGACGTGCCCGAGGGGGCCCAGAAGGAGATCCGAGAGGCGCTCGAAGAGGCGCGCGTCAAGGTCACGGAGTTCGTCGAGCAGTACCGGAAGGGCGAGCTCGAGCAGATGCCGGGCCGCTCGCTCGAGGAGACGCTCGAGGTGATGGTGCGGCGCGAGCTCGGCCAGGCGCGCGACACGGCCGGCGACATCGCCGGGCGCTACCTCGGCCTGGAGAACCCGGCGGTGATCCTCGCGAAGTCCGGGGCCCGGGGCTCGATGCTCAACCTGACCCAGATGGCGGGCGCCGTGGGACAGCAGTCGGTCCGGGGCGAGCGGCTGCTGCGGGGCTACGTCCATCGGACGCTGCCGCACTTCGCCCGCGGTGACCTCGGCGCCGACGCGCGGGGGTTCGTGAGCTCGAGCTACAAGCACGGGCTCTCGCCGACCGAGTACTTCTTCCACTCGATGGGGGGGCGCGAGTCGCTGGTCGACACCGCCGTCCGCACGAGCCGCTCGGGGTACATGCAGCGCCGTCTCATCAACGCCCTCGAGGACCTGAAGGTCGCCGAGGACGGCACCGTCCGCAACACCGCGGGGACCGTCATTGAGTACAAGTACGGCGAGGACGGGATCGACCCGACCCGGTCGTACCAAGGGGCTCCGGTCTCGCTGGACGAGGTCGTCTCGCAGGTGCTCGGCCGAAGGGTCCGCACGAGCGAGCAGCGCCGGCCCGAGGGCCCCGCGGGCGCGCCGCCGGTGACCGAGGAGGAGATGGACCTCCAGGCGGAGGCGCAGCTCGAGGAGGAGGCCGAGGAAGAGGAGACCGAGGAGTTCGGCGCCCCCGAGGAAGGCCCCGAATTCGGGGGGGAGTGATCCCGTCCATGGCCGAAGAGGTGAAGGAGAAAGGAGCCCCACGGGACCTCCTCACCCGGATCCAGGAGATCGCGAAGCGGGAGGCGGGGATCCCGCTTCCGCCGGCGGTCGCGGAGGACGTGAAGGCGAAGCTCCAGAGCCTGAGGCTCTCCCCTCAGGACGCGACCAAGGTCGTCCGCGAGGTGGCCCACCGGTTCCGCCGGGCGGAGGTCGACCCGCACGAGTCGGTCGGGATCGTCGCCGCGCAGTCGATCGGGGAGCCCGGCACGCAGATGACGCTGCGGACATTCCACTACGCCGGCGTCGCCGAGATGAACGTCACCCTCGGGCTCCCGCGCCTCATCGAGCTCGTGGACGCGCGCAGGGTGCCGTCGACGCCGATGATGACGATCCACGTCGAGAAGAAGCTCAAGGGGGACCGGGACGCGGTCCAGAAGATCGCGCTCCAGGTCGAGGTGACGACCGTCCCGGACGTCGCGTCGATCGGCACGGTGATCGAGGACCTCAAGGTCGTCGTTTCCCCGCAGGCGGCGCTTCTCGAGTCCCGCGGCGTCAAGCGCGCGGAGCTCGAGCGGGCGCTCGTCGAGGGCCTCGACCCGCGCCTGTTCGAGGTCAAACCGGGCTCGGGCGGCGGAGAGACCCGCTCGTTCGAGGTCCATCTCAAGGAGTCGGCCGTCGGCGCCTCGAAGTCGCGGAAGGAGGAGCTGGTCGAGGAGATGCCGTTCAAGAAGCTCCTGATCGCGAGCGAGGAGGCGAAGGGGATCCAGATCAAGGGGGTGAGCGGGATCCGCCGCGCGCTCATCCGCAAGGAGCGGGACGAGTACGTCATCTACACCGAGGGCTCGAACCTCGAGGGCGTCATCGAGATCCCCGGCGTCGACCCGGTGCGCACGACCACGAACTCGGTCTTCGAGATCTACCGGGTCTACGGCATCGAGGCCGCCCGGGCCGCGCTCATCCACGAGGCGAGCCGCACGCTCGCCGAGCAGGGGCTCGGGGTCGACATCCGCCACCTGATGCTCGTCTCGGACGTCATGACGAACGAGGGCGACATCCGCGCCATCGGCCGTCACGGGATCTCGGGGAAGAAGACGAGCGTACTGGCCCGCGCGGCGTTCGAGATCACCGCGGCGCACCTGTTGCGCGCGGCGATCACGGGCGAGGTCGACGAGCTCAAGGGCGTCGCGGAGAACATCATCGTCGGACAACCGATCACCCTCGGGACCGGCGCGGTGAACCTGGTCTACCGCCCGCTCGCCTCGGCGAGCGTCCCGAAGAGCGAGGGCGAAGCGGCGAAGGAGGCGGCGTAGGATGGACCTCGCCCACGCCCTCAAGGTCGCCCTCGAGACCGGCAAGGTCCGCATCGGCCTCGAGGAGACGCGCGAGGCCGCTCAGGCGAAGAAGGCCCGGCTCCTGATCGTCGCGCGCACCTGCCCGGACGCCACCCTGACCAAGGAGCGCCACGTCGGGAAGGTCCCGATCTACCACTACGACGGGACGGCGGTCGACCTCGGGCAGGCGTGCGGCCGGCCCTACCCGATCAGTGCGATGGCGATCCTCGACCCCGGTTCGAGCGCGATCCTGACCCTCGAGACCTAGAAGGCTCCCGGCGAGCGAACCCGTTCCGATGCCCGAGATCACCCTCGACACCGAGACGCTCGGCTACATCCGCCTCTTTGAGGAGCGCACGGGGGCCCGCGTCAAGGACTGCCTCTCGGCGGAGGACAAGCTTGTCTTCCTGGTCTACCCGGGAGAGGTCCACAAGGCCGTCGGGCCGGGCGGGGTCCTGGTCGACCGGCTGAAGGGACTCCTGAAGAAGGAGATCCAGGTCGTTGAGTGGGCGGACGACCCCGAGACGCTCGTGAAGAACATCTTCTACTGGTACTCCCCGAAGAAGGTCGAGTTCGGGCCGAAAGGAAAGGGACGTCACGCGACGGTGACGGTCGACCCGGCCTGGAAGGCCCGCGCGATCGGCAAGGCAGGGAAGAACCTCAAGGTCGCGCGTTCGATCCTCCTGAGGCACTCGGACGTCGTTTCGATCAGCGTCGCCTGACCGCGCCGGCGTCCGCGAGGAGCCGCGCTACCGCCGACCGCGCCGCCTCCCCTGCCCGCGGCGCTTCGCCGGGGTCAATTCGTCTCCACTCAACAGAGATGGGATGAGCCGCCGTGGCCGCTCCGAGGAAGTTATGACCCCGTCCGAGAGGGCCCCCGTCGTCGAGCATCTCCGCCGAGAGCAAGCGAACGCCGTCGCGCTGTACCTCGAGTACAAGGGGTTCCATTGGAACGTCGTCGGGCCGCTCTTCCACGACCTCCACCTCCTGTTCGACGCGCAGGCGAAGGACGTCTTCGAGACGATCGACCTGCTCGCCGAGCGGCAGCGGATGCTTGGGTTTCCGGCCGAGTACGACCTCGAGGGACTGCGCCGGCACTCGACGCTGAGCATCGAAGAGAGGGTCCCTGAGACCCCTCGGGAGATGGTCGAACGCCTGGTCGAGGCGCACCGCGCGATCCTGCGAGGGCTCAAGCACGGTTTCGACACCGCGACCGTTGGTGGCGACGTCGGCAGCGCCGACCTGTTCACCCGGTGCGTCGTCTCGCACGAGAAGATGGAGTGGTTCCTGCGGGAGCTGCTCGAGCATCCCGCGGGCGTTCTCGACGGGTTCGGCGCGGTGGAGAAGGAGGGCCGGCTCGAGGGAGTGGCCCAGATGGGCCTCTGAGCGGGGCAGGAGGGCCGAACGCCCCGCGGCCGCTCGAGCCCCGGCGTCGCCCGCGAGGGCGAGACAGTAAGAGCCGGCGTTCGCTCCGACGCGGCGAGGTACGCCGGCCGTGGCTCGGGTTCGCGCGGTCCTGTTCGACCTCGGAGGCACCCTCGTGGACGAGTGCGACTTCGCCGGGTGGACGGACGAGGCCCGGCGGCTCTACCTCGATTTCGGTCCGGACGAGCTCGCGCACGCCTACCACGAGGTCCTGACCGAAGTCGACAGCGAGCCGGCGCTCCCCGACCTCGAAGCCCGGGTCCTCGACTTCTGGCGCCGGACGCTCGCTCGTGCGGCCGAGAGGGAGGTGACGGAGAGCACGGCGGGGAAGTTCGTCTCGGCGCTCCGCGGGAACCTCTCGCCGCTGCGGCTCTATTCCGATACGCGTCGCTGCCTCGATGCCCTGCGCGAGGAGCACCGGACGCTCGGAGTCGTGTCGAACTCCACCAGCGAGGCGCGCGTCCGGCAGATCCTCGACCAGGCCGGCATCCTCGATTACTTCGTGCGGGTGGTCTCCTCCGGAACCGAGGGCGTGGCGAAACCGAATCCCGAGATCTTCCATCGGGCCCTGCGGCGGATGAACGTCGCGCCCCCCGAGGCGCTCTACGTGGGGGACCTCGCCTACACCGACGCGAAGGCGGCGCACGCCGCCGGTCTCTGGGGGGTCTGGCTGAACCGCGAGGGGTTCGGCTTCGGCGACGACCCGCCCGAGATCACGTCGCTCCTCGAGGTGCCGCTGTGCGTGGCGCGGGTCGAGGCCGGACGTCCAATCGTCTGAAGTCGACTCGCCGTAACGGGACCGTTAAATAGCGCAGCTCTCTCCTTCCCTCTGGTCGACGGGCTCCTTCGGGAGCTCGGCGCGCCGACGTTGCCACGGCGAGCCGGGGAGTCGTGAACCGGGCTCTTCCGGGTGGCGTCACAGATGGCCCGACGCGGGCGTGGAGCCCCGAGAACCCCTCCTCGGAGACGGGGAGCGACCTCTCAGGACTGACGGAGGAGACGTACGCAATCGAGTGCTCAAACTAGAGCGAAGAGCAATTCCGCCAGAAAGGATCGGTCACGACCGGGTCACGTATCCCCGCACACGCGTTCCGTGTGCCCATAAATCCGGTTGATCCTGCCGGCGGGCACCGCTATTGGAGTTCGCTTAAGCCATGCGAGTCGAGAGGGGTAAGCCCTCGGCGCACTGCTCAGTAACACGCGGACAATCTGCCCTCGAGACGGGGATAATCCCGGGAAACTGGGAATAATACCCGATGGACCTGAGACGATGGAAGGCCCTCAGGTCGAAATCTTTCGGGGCTCGAGGATGGGTCTGCGGCCTATCAGGTAGTAGGGGGTTTCACGGACCCCCTAGCCGAAGACGGGTACGGGCTTTGGGAGAAGTCGCCCGGAGATGGATTCTGAGACACGAATCCAGGTCCTACGGGACGCAGCAGGCGC
>JASHTB010000098.1 GCA_030040775.1 Thermoplasmata archaeon
ACCTCGGCCGTTCCGATCCTGCCCACGAGGTCGATTAAAAGATGCTGTCGTTCCAGGCGACGGGCGAGCGCGCCGGCACCGACGCCGGCGCGGGCGCGAAGGCGTGCGCGGTCGATGTGGAGCTGGTGGGATTGCGTGAAACCCTCGGCCTCCGCGACGAGCGGCAGCCCGCCCTCGGAGAGCGCTCGTCCGAGCGCCCGGGAGTTCCCGACGACGGTCGTCGCGTATTCGTGACCGAACCGCTCCAGCTCGAGCAGCGTCTGCGCGAGACCGGCGATCCGGTTCCAGTGGGCGTTGTCGAACACCCGCCAGACGAGGGACGGGTCGATCTGGGCGAACAGGTCTTCCCGGTTGGTGACGAGGATTCCCCCCTGCGGGCCCGGGAACGATTTGTGCGTGCTGCCGAAGACGACATCCGCCCCTTCTCGCAAAGGGTCTTGGAAGAGGCCCCCCGCGATCAGCCCGAGGACATGCGAGGCGTCGTAGAGGACGAGGGAGCCGACCGAGTGCGCGGCCTCCGTGATCTCGCGCAGCGGGTAGGGGAACAGGAAGAAGCTCTGGCCCAGCACGACGGCGTGGGGTTTCTCGCGCTCGATGGTGGCCACCGCCTCGGTCGCCTCGACCCGATGGCCCGGACCGCTCGCGGGAAGCGGCCGGACGGTGTAGCCGAACAACGCCGGGACGAACCCGGGAGCGTAGCCGTCGTAGCCTCCCTCGTCCGGAGCGATCGCGAGCAGGCGGGAGCCCTTCGGCAGGAGGGGACCGAGGACCGAGAGGGCCGCGATGTGTCCGGAGAGCGGACGGGTCGTGGCGAACCGAGCTCGAAAGAGCCGGCAGGCGGCCGCGTTCGCGAGGGATTCGATCTGGTCTGTGTAGCGCGTCCCGGTGTAGCTGTTGTCGAGCGCCTCTCCGTCGACTTCGGTTGGAATCGGCAGCGTGTACCGGCCGGCGAGGTCGCTCGAGAGGTACCGGCGTGCGGTCGGCGAAAGCGCGTTCTCGCTGGCGAGCAGGTTGAAGACGGTGCGTCCGCGCCAGCGGTCGTGGGCCCGGACGAGCCGGGCCAGCCGACGCTCCTCCTCAAGGAGGGAGGGGCTCATGCGCTTCGGGAGCGCCCGGGCGCGGCCCCCGGGCGAGCTTGCGCCGCTCCCGGTTCCCGCACCGGGGGCAGACGAGGTCCTTCGGACCGGGGACGAGGAGGGCGTGACAGTTCTGGCATCGAGCGGCGACCACGCCGAGGGTGGCGGCCGCGGTGGAGAGCTTGACGGACGGACGCGCTTGCAGAACGCGGGCGAGAAGGAGGTCCCCCACGGCGAACTCCCCACTGAGCGTCTCGGTGTACCCCTCCTTCGCCTTCGAGATGTGAACGGTCCCCTCCGGGGTCCCCGGGATCGCCCGTCGGCTCGCGACGTTCGAGAGGACCGTGCAGACCGCCATGGCCGTCTTGAGCTCGTCGACGCGGGCGTAGACGAGGTCTCCCTCCCCTAGCTCGGGGACGGCGTTCCTCGCGTCCACGCGAACCGTCCGGTCGCGCGGGTCGACCACCGGGGTCCCGAGCACGGAGGCGTAGATCCTCCCTCGGTTCTCGTACGTCCCGCGCCCGGGAAGGAACTCCTCGGCGGCGCCGAGGTACTCTCCGGGCAGCACGAGCGACGGGAGTTCGGAGGGGCTCATCGTACGGGCTCCGTTCGGACCGCCCAGCGATCGACGGCGAGCGTCACCCGTCGCCGGGTGTGGTGCGGGAACGTCCGAGGAAGCTCCCAAGCGACCGGCTCGGTTTCGAGGATTTGGGCGCCCCGCGCGACCACGCAGCGTGCTATAAAGCTTCGGGAATCGGCGAGGGCGAAGGCGTGAACCGAGCGCCGGGCGAGGAGAAGCGCTCGGTCCCAGAACGGCCGGTCGGCGTGTCTCCGCTGGGCCCCGAACGGGGGATTCATCACGACCACATCGGCCGGGCGGTCGTACCCGGCGACCTCCTCCTCCCGCCATTCGACCGTGACGCCCAGCGACTCGGCCGCGCTTCGTGCGACGCGAAGGAGCTCGGGGTCGACGTCCACGCCGACCACCGGCTCCGCTCCAAGCAGCGCGGCGCCGATGGCGAGGCGGCCGGTGCCGCAGCCGAGGTCGAGGACCGAGCGCCGAGAAAGCCGGACGAGCTGATTCGCCGCGAGGAGGAGGTCAGCCGCGGCCTCCGCTGGGGTTCCAACCTGTTCGAGCTCCGGCCGAGGCCGCTCGGGGAGCGGGACCCGGGAGAGCGCCCGGACGAGCTCGGAGCGACGCACGGAGTAACGAGGCGTCCTGAGCGGAAAACGGGACGCACCCACCCGCGCGCCCCCGGGGGAGGCGATGCGGGGAGCCGGATTTGAACCGGCGAACGCCTGTGCGACAGGATCTCTTGGACGACCCAGAGGAGCCGTCGTTTAAGTCCTGCGCCGTTACCGGGCTTGGCTATCCCCGCAGCGCCTAGCGCGCGGCGGGGGCGACGGGCTCTTCTTCCTTCGCCGCGCGGGCGACCTTCTTCACCGAGACGCGCCGCGGGAAGTACTTCAGGAGCACGACGTCGTTGACCGCCGAGACCCAGCGGTACGGGACGTTGGTCGGGCGCGAGTCTTCCACTAACATCGGGCTCGTCTCGTCGAGGTAGAGGCCGTCGATCTTCGACTGGTCGACGTCGACGATCACGTTGTCGACCTCGCCGAGCAGTCGTCCGTCCGGCGTGTAGATCTGGCGTCCCAACAGTTCGGTCATCTCGACCAGCATGGCCCGTTCTCGAGCCTCGCCGAGCGGACCAGACCTTCTTATGTCTTTGGATTCAGACGAAGGCGCGCCG
Source organism: Thermoplasmata archaeon (assembly GCA_030040775.1). Classification (GTDB taxonomy): domain Archaea; phylum Thermoplasmatota; class Thermoplasmata; order Lutacidiplasmatales; family UBA184; genus Lutacidiplasma. The sequence continues at coordinate 2,828 of JASHTB010000098.1, forward strand.
GCTCCCCACCCGCTCCGCGGGGCGTCACGTCCCCTCCGGGGCCGCCTCCGGCTCGGTCCGGGTCGCCTGGCGGACCTGGGAGCGGTACATCTTCAGAAGCTCGGACGAGGTCGTCGCGTCGGTCGGTCCCCGGTCGTCCCGCACGCGGCCGGTGAACCGCGGGAACCGCAACGCAAGGCCGGCGCCGGGCCGCACCGCGCCGAGGCACGCCCGATGGATCGGGCTCAGCGTCAGCTCCGCCCCGCGCACTTCGAGAACGAGCCCGGGCCGCATCCAACGGTCGGGCATGAGGCCGGTGTCGACCTCGCTCGGTCGCTCGGCCGTCTCGAACTTCGAGAGGCGCTTCGGCATCGCTTCGAGCGCCGCGTCGTCGAAACCGGTGCCGACCTTGCAGAACGACTCGAACCGGTCGCGACCGGGGTCGTAGACCGCGAGGAGGAACGCGCCGTACCGTCCCGCGCGACGCCCGCGTCCCGAGAACGCCCCGACCACGACCCCGTCGATCGAGTCGGAGAGCCCCGCGGTGTACTCGCG